>JAKVPA010000009.1 GCA_022482495.1 Sphaerochaeta sp.
AGTGGCGTTTTCTCTTCTTTTCTCTCAACCAAAGCGCCGTTCGTGCATCAGGATAACTTAATAATTCCTCATTTTCAAGGCATGCGATACTTTTCTTGCGGTCCAGGACGACCGCAAGGAGCATACGTATGGAAAATTTCTTTCTCTTGAGACTCGCCTTCGACGACATCCTACGGTATCTCACCGTTGAGGACAGGCGGGAAACGACGATCAAGGACTACAGGATCAGTTACGGTCATGTCCTTGAATTCTATGGCCTGAGGGGAATCCGGGACTATACGCCTGAGGCGAATGAGCTTTTCAGGAAATGGACGGATAATCTCTACGACAAGGGGTTCGTCTGCAAGAACTTCCACAACGCCCGCATCAGGGTCTCCCGTTACATCGACAACTACTGGGCCGGCAGGAGGATCAACATCCTGAACGAGATCCCCGTGGACGAGATTCCAAGAGCCGTCGTCCGGGTCATCCCACGGCTGGCATCACTCACCCTAGGGCAACAGAAGCTGCTCGACGGCTATGAGGCGCGGCTTATGGCGTCGGGAATCAGGAAGACCGCACATGCGAAAGCATCGAGGGCCACCCTTCTGCTCTCGTTCATGGCGATGAAGGGCATCGACGACTTCAACAAGCTCAGGATGCCGGTCATCCTGGAGTTCCTTGATGACTGCGCAACGGAAGGCCTCGACATGAACGGTGTCATGGAGATGCTCCGGGGTTTCCTTTCCCACCTTGAGTGGATCGGCTTGAAAGACGGCGACGCGTCACAGCATCTCATGCCGTTCAAGAAATGGAGAAATTCGGTTGTGTTGCCGGCATTCACCACTCAGGAATTCCGGATGATGTTCGACGGCATTGACAGGAGCACTTCTGAGGGGATGCGCGACTATGCGATACTCGTGCTTGCGAGCTTCACGGGACTCAGGGGATGTGACATCGCCAACCTGAGACTTGGCGACATCGATTTGGAAAACGGGTCCCTGCGTTTCCGTCAGGAGAAGACGGGTGTCCTTCTGGAACTGCCTGTTGACCCGATAGCGGTCTCGACGCTCAGGGAATATCTCCATGCGGCACGTCCCCAAGGAGCAGGGATGGACCATCTGTTCCTCTCAGGCCATCAGCCCTACCGCAAGATGACCTCCATGGCTCCCGTGATGGGACGGATCATGGACAGGTGCGGGATCGAAAGGGCGAAAGGCAAAGGATTCCACGCAATCAGGAGGAGCATGGGGCTCTGGCTCCTGCAGTCCCGAGCCGACCATGACATGATATCGATGGTGCTCGGCCACACCGACGCGAAGGCGTTCATGCGCTACATACCCATCAAGCCGCATGAGATGCGGTTTTGTGCCTTGGGGCTTGATGGAATCGAATGCAAGTCGGAGGTGTTCCATGGGGTATGAGTTCAAGAGCCCTTTCGCTCCAGACATCGAGGGATTCATCGGCATGAAGGTCCAGACCGGCTACAAGGAGGGTACGTACAAGGCGATCCTTGCCGACTTTGACTCTTTCGCGTTGCGGCATTTCCCTGGAGATGACGTGCTGACGGAGGAGATATACACGAGGTGGCGTGCGTTCCGACCGGGAGAGAAGGGCGTGACCGTGAAACACAGGATATCCAAGATCAGGATGTTCTCCCACTACCAGAAACTTCTTGGGAAGGACGCCTACGTCGTTCCGGACAGGGATGCCCCCAAGACGGTACGTTTTCTCCCGTTCATCTATACGGACGACGAGCTTGCCGGCTATTTCGCCGCCGCAGACACTTTCGCTGAAAACCACCACACACCCGAATGGGAATATGTGGTGCCGGTAATCCTGCGTGTCATGTTCTGCTGCGGCTTGAGGCCTTTCGAGGCAAGACTGCTGCTGGTCAGTGACATGAACCTCAAGGACGGACTCCTCACCGTGCGGAAGTCGAAATTCGGCAAAAGCAGGACGATCCCAATGGATGAGTCCGTCCGCCGTCTCTGCGCCAGATACGACTGTCTGATACGCACAAGGATACCCCAGCGATGCTGGTTCTTCGAGAACCCATATGGCGGACCTTATGGCAGGAAATGGCTTTCCAGAATCAACAAGGCCTGCTTCATGAAGGCGGGAATCAAACCTCATATGGGCAGGTTCCCCCGTCCCTACGACGCAAGGCATACGTTTGTGTTCCATGTCATTGCAAAATGGTCCACGACGGGAATCGATGTCGACAGGAACCTGCCGTTTCTCAGCGTATATCTCGGACACGAAGATACGCTCCAGACCGAGTACTATATCAACATCCTGTGCCCTTCTGTTGGCATCAGGTCGCACATGAAATGGCAGGAATGCCCGGAGGTGTTCAATTATGATGAAGAAAACGATTAGAAGCAAAGAGGACAACAAGCTGTTCCCGTATCTCGGGGATTATCTCAATGAGTATCTCCCGCTCCAGAGGAACCTCAGTCGGGAAACGATTGACACCTACAGAGTGGCTCTTTTGATGTTCCTCGGCCACTTGTCGAAATCAACTGGCAAACGGATGGATTTCCTCGGTTTCGACGACATCGGCAAGGATTCCGTGACGGCTTTCGCCACGCAATGCTTTAACGGAAATGGGTTGTCACCTAAAACAGTCAACCTTTATGTGGGGGTCGTGAGGGCGTTCATATATTATGCAAGCACGAGAAGCCCAATGCTCAACGCCACACTGAACGAGCTGAAGCTTGTCCCGAAGAAGAAAGTCCCTCAGGATGAGACCGTGAAGTATTTCAGCAAGACAGCTCTCAAGGCTATCCTTGCATCGGCCAATCCTGCATTGGGAAGAAACAGCCATCGCGACCAGGTCGCCATGATCGTCCTGTACGACACGGGATGCAGGAACTCCGAACTCACGGAAATCAAGCTGGGGGATGTGATACTGGATGCGGAAGAACCTTACATCCTGATTCATGGCAAAGGAGGCAAACAGAGAATGGCACCCATCACGGAATCAGCAAAACATTTGGAGGTTTACATCAGGAGATTCCACAAGGATTCACTGCCAAACAATCATCTGTTCTATCGAAAAGATTCTTCGGGAAACCATCGGAAGCTTTCAAAATACGCCATTATCCGTCTGGTGAAAAAGCATGCGGACATCGCCAGAAAGACCTGCCCGGAAATTCCTGAAAATGTGCATCCTCATTCTTTTCGGCATTCCAGGGCCATGCATCTGCTCGATGACGGCGCTTCCATGACGGAAATCGCACATATCCTTGGTCACAACAGTACACTCACCACTCAGATCTATGCAAAAGCAAGTCTGAAGATGAAAAGGGACGCCATCGAAAGGGCTACGGAGCAAAACCATCCGCTGGCAAAGGCCAAGGTCGCTGAGGAACGGACCTTCTCAGATGATGAGTTCCTGATAAGTCACGGAATCAAGAAAAATTAAGTTGCTCCGAACTGTTTTTGGACCCTTTGATTCAAACAAAAAGTGGCGAAATGCAACTTAATGTATTTCGCCACTTAATAGCAGAAAAGTTGCAAGCCACTTAACCCCGATTATATTTTCTTTTATAATAATAAGTTATAAAAAATTTATCTTATTGAAGAGACAGAGTATCTCCTCAATATCCGTTTTGGGCAAGGGAGGATACTGGTCAAAGGGCCTTTTCCCCTCCCCCACAAAAAGGTTTCCGGCTGGCTTCCAACCACGACACAGAAGTGAGAATCTGGATTCGCATCCGGACAAAAAGAAAACGGTGAAGGGATTAAGGACATTTTGATTCCCTCTGCAGATATGTGAAGTACAGGAGGTTTCCATGGCGGTCAGATACTGGGATATTGTGGATATTCCGATGCGTTCGGACGAAGTTGGGGTTTCTTTGGAAGCCGTACTCGTTCCTTCGGCTGACGGCAAGTCCGTAGTTGAGCGCCCCCCAACAGAAAGGGAAATATCCATGTTCATCCGTAACAGGTTGGACAGTTCCTTGATTTCCCGTAAAGTAGCGGAAGCCTTGTCTCTCAATCCCGGATTGTCGTACGATGTTCCACTGGAAGAGTAAGCGTCCCGCCGTATTGTGCATTCGGTCATTCCTTCTCTGACACGCATAAGGTTTTCCGAGTCTTCTGTGACCTTACAGCTCATTGACAAGCTGATCATGGATGATGGTGTTTGAATTGCAAGCCAGTAATTTCCATAGAGGGAATCGGACCCATGGGAAAGCGGAGTTGCCGTCTTTTCTGTATCCTATCCTGCATGGTTCTTTCATTGCATGCAATTATGGCGCAAGGAGTCCGTGGATTGCGTCATATAACTCCTGCCGTCTTGTTTCACTCATCTGGCAGACAAGCAGGCGCTGGTACATTCCGTTCGGGGAAAACAGATCCTTCATGGTGATCGTCCCATGGACCTCATTGGCGGCATCGACCACGATCATGACAAAGTTGGCATCCAGTACCTTTTTCAAGGAAAAGAGTTCTATATCGGTAAAATCTCCGATCCACCGGGAGATTACCTCTTTCGAACCGGGAATCTGCTGGTTGTAGATCAACTTCTTTTTGAATCCGACCGACGCGGAATCCCCCAGGTCATTGACCAAGAAAAACCTTGGTTCAGAACGCTCGTCTCTTGACCGGAATTCCATTGCCCAGGAAAGGGTCCTTCCATCCACAGAAAACACCACGTTCCGCATGAGCTCAGAAGAAAAAGGGGATCGCCTTGCCATATCAAACCTCGGCCTTTCGCTGTTTATAGTGGGTAGCTCTACATGATTGGCTGCAGGGGGAGAGACAATTCTCCACAGACGAAGTAGATCATGTTCATGAAGTTCCTCATGTTCCTGAAGCCTCTCGCACGGCTCTTGATGATGCTTATCTTCGAGTTGAACCCCTCCAGGATTGCATTGGTCCTCAGGGTCTGGAAGTAGTTAAGAATCTCCACCGCATTCCTTGTCAGGCACTGTGCAAACTTGCGGATTTCCATGACCGCCGAGTTGGCGAATCTGATGGCCAGCCGCTCAAAGTCAGACACCATGTCCTCGTCATAGGCCTTGTGGGTCTCATAGAAATCCTGCAGCTCAAGACGGCAGCTGTAGGCCTGGACCGTATCCAGATATTCGACCTGGAGCAGTTGGCCGAGCCGCTCCCGCTGCCTGTCGGTGAGGTTGTCGGGGTTCTTCAGCCAGATGTACCGCGTCTTTTTCAGGTCCTTTGTCTTTGCGGCGTTCTTGCTGCGCATTTCCCGTTTCCTGGTATTGTCCACCGCATCCGAACAATTCTTGACCACATGGAACTTGTCCACGGTGACGACGGTCTCGGGAAAGCTCTCCCCCAGGGCGCTGCGGTAGCCGTGGATCATGTCGCTGGTGGCAACCTTCACCTGCCCGGGTTTTCCGTCCTTCTCCTTGAAACGCTCAAGAAAACGTTTCACGGCATCCTTGTCTTTTCCTTCCGTCACAAAGAGTACCCTCGCTTTCCCCGCCTGCCTGCACCTTCCGGCCTCATCGGTGGCGACATCGGGATGGGAAAGAAAGACCGTTATGTAGTTGTGGCCCTTGTGGCTGTACTCATCCACCCCTATCGCACTGACATCCGAGAAGTCCTGGTCCTTGAGGGCCTCCTCCACATGGTAGTCGATCAGGCGCCACAGCTTGGTGTCGTGCTCCCCGATCTCCCGGGCAACCGTCCTGACCGGCATGTGCTTCACCAGGGTGAGTATCACCCCCTCCATCATCAAGGTGAAGCCGCTGCCGCTTCTTGCCCAGGGCACCGAAACGGTCCTCACCTTGCCGTCGGGCGTGATGATTCTGGGGACTTTTGCGGTGATGTAGCAACGGTACTGGAAGAAATTGAGATGCCTCCAGGTTCTTTCTCGGGTATCGTGGACCTTGCAGCTCTGGTCGAATCCTGGATACTGGAAACTCGACCCTTCCTTAAAATCGATCCGTATGTGGAGTTCCAACAGCGTTGGCTGCTTCTCGGACGGAACCATCTCCAGTGAAGTGATGCGCCAAGGTTCCTCAAGGCCCAATCCGAGGCTGAAAAGTTTCTGAATATGCGGGTCGATCATCTGCTTTGCTCCTTGCTCTAAACATAGCAGAACACCTTCTATTTATGAATACTCGATTGATTCCTACCCACCATAAACAGCGAATAACCCAAACCTCTTTGATAAAATCATACGCAGGAACCATTCATGCTTCAAGCCTTGCATACCGTTGCTCTGCTTGGTGCGTGAAATCCCTTTGATAACAAAACAAATGTGTTGATAGTACGGTCCAAGAAGATGTTTCCTGTCCACCGAGGGAATGGGACCCATTGGGAAGCGGAGATCCCGGTTTTCATGCGTATCTTCCTTCCCTGTTCCCCCGAACGAACGTGGGTGCTATACTGTGCCAGGCGGCGAAGCATGGATATCTTCAGACGGTATTTTCCTACGTACCGCACCCAATTTCTGGTCGCGGTGCTCTGTGTCGCGCTGGAAGCGGTGTGTGATCTTCTTTGCCCGACGTTTATGGCCAGGATCATCGATTACGGCATCCAGCAGCAATCGTTGCCCGAGGTATGGCATTGGGGCCGCCTGATGTTGTTGGCCACGGCGTTCGGCGCGATCTTCGCCACCCTACGGAATGTTCTCGCCGGAAAAGTCAGCCAGAGTTTCGGCGCTGATCTTCGCCATGACCTGTTCAAGAAAACGTTGTCCCTTTCCACGGAAAGCGCCGACCACATCCAACCGGGATCGTTGATCACCCGGATGACGGGAGACGTGACGCAGGTGACCCAGATGGTTAATGGAACCATGCGGGTGTTCATCAAGGCGCCGGTCACCTGCCTGGGCAGCATCATTCTGGCCACGTTGCTTTCCTGGCGCCTTTCGTTGATCATCTACGCCGTCGTGGCGCTGGTCACCTTTTTGATCATCCAGTGCATGCGGACCAGCTATCCCCGATTCCGGCTCCTGCAACAAGCCATGGACCACCTGAACACCCGTGTGGAGGAGTACCTTCTGGGCATCCGGCTGGTCAAGGCGTTCGGTACAGAAAAGGAAGAACAACGAAAATTCGGAACAGACAACGACGCGCTCCGCACCACGGCGGTGCAGGCGCAACGCCCCGTCACGCTCCTCTCCCCGCTTCTCACCCTGATCGTCGGGCTTGGCACCGTACTTGTCCTCTTCTGGGGATCCCGTTTGTTTTCCCTCAGCATGACCAATGCCGGAGACATCTCGGCATTCACCATCTACATGGCGCAGATGCTTTCCTCCCTGTTGATGATCACCAACATCTTCAACATCTTCGTACGAACCAAGGCGTCGCTGGAACGGATTGATGAAGTGATGCAGGCTCCGGATGACGTTTCCACGATCCATATGGGAAAGGTGATCCATGGGGCGATCACTTGCAATCATCTGGATTTCTCCTACCCGGAGGGAAGCGGGACGATGGCATTGGATGACATCACGTTCCACTTGGAACCCGGCGCAAGCCTGGCGGTCATCGGTCCGACGGGCAGTGGAAAATCCACGCTTGCCTGGTTGCTCCTGCGGATGTATGAAGTGAAGGATGGGATGTTGCAGCTGGATGGCAATCCCATTTCCGCGTACGGGACCGACGAAGTGCGGCATGCCATCTCGCTGGTACCACAAAAACCCTCATTGTTTACCGGAACGGTACGGGAAAACCTGACCTGGGGCGCGCCTCAGGCGACGGATGACGCGGTCAAGGATGCGATTGATATCGCCGACGCGGCCTTCCTGTACGATATTCCCGGAGGACTGGAAGGAAGGATTGACGCCGGAGGCGCCAACCTGTCCGGAGGACAAAAGCAACGGATCGCCATCATCCGCGCCATCCTTCGGAACACCCCGATTCTGATTCTGGATGACGCGACCAGCGCGTTGGACGCGTTGACCGCCACGCGGGTGCAGCAGGCGCTTCTGTCCCGTTCCCCCCGCCCCACCACCCTGTTGATCACCCAACGGTGCTCCACGGCCATCAGCGCCGAACGGATATTGGTACTGGAAAACGGAAAACAGATGGGCTTGGGAAGCCACGCGCAACTGCTTGCTTCCTGTCCGGTATACCAGGATATCTGGCAGACGCAGAACGGAGGGCTGTATGGCGACCGTTGAACTGCCCCGGATGGGAGGGCCAAAAGTTGGAGGACCTGCGCGGTTCGCCCCCAAAGAAAAACCAAAGCACGGCAGACAGACGGCCCGCCGGCTGTTTTCCTTGTTCATGGAATTCCGTGGCGGGGTGTTCGTCGCCATGGTGCTCACCACGCTTTCCGCAGGAGTGGGTGTCATCATACCGCTGTTTGTCGGCAAGGTATTCGACCTGTTCTCCCTGACGGCACGAACGGTGGACACCCGTCGGCTTTGCGGGCTCCTGTCCGCCTTGGTGGTCCTCCACCTTGCCAACTGGATATCCTCCCGTCAAAGCGCGTTGATTGTCCTGAAGATTTCCCAGCACTTGGTGCACCGTCTCCGGCAGGCGTTCTTCGCCAAGATGCAGCATCTGCCCGTCATCTACTACGACACCCACAGCAGAGGGGACACGATGAGCAGGCTGACCAGCGATGTGGATATGATCAGCCTTACCATCGCCCAGTCAGCCACTCAGCTTTCCGCAAGCCTGTTCACCTTGCTCTTTTCGTTGATTGCCATGGCGTCCCTGAACCTGACGCTGACCCTCTGCGTCCTGGGCAGCGTGCCGCTGGTGGTCATCCTCACCCGGATCATCGCCAAACGAAGCGCGAAGAATTTCTTGGGCCAGCAACGCTCCTTGGGGGCCATTGGCGGCATCATCGAGGAACACATCCAGCAACTGACGATGGTCAAAGCGTTCGGAAAGGAACAGGATGTGTTGGACCGGTTCGACCAGGAGAACCAAAAGCTGAAGACGTACGGAACGAAGGCGCAGATCCACTCAGGCTTCATGATGCCGATGATGAACGTGATCAACAACCTTACCTTCTCCGTCATCGCCATTGTCGGAGGACTCCTTTCCGCCCAAAGCCTGGTGTCCATCGGCGTAGTCGTCTCGTTTCTCAGCTACGCCAAACACTTCGCTTCCCCGCTGAACCAGGTGGCCGGTCTGTTCAACACCATCCAGTCGGCGCTGGCGGGAGCGGAACGGGTATTCGAGGTGCTGGACGCCGACGAGGAAGAGCCGGATACCAAAGACGCCGTCGCGGCACAAACCCTCTCCGGAGAGGTGACGTTCCAGCACGTCTGTTTTTCCTATGACGGCAAGCGGAAAATTCTCCATGACATTTCGTTCCATGTACAGCCTGGAGCTCATGTCGCGTTGGTCGGAGAGACCGGTTCAGGGAAAACGACCATTGTCAATCTGATCTCCCGGGCCTATGATTGCGACTCCGGTTCCGTCTTGATCGACGGTGAGGACATCCGGAGGTACCGGAGGGAGGATCTGCACAAGAACATCTCCGTCGTGTTGCAGGATACCTGCCTGTTCACCGGTACCATCGCCGACAACATCCGGTACGCAAAACCGGAGGCAACCATGGACGAGGTGCGCGCCGCGGCTGAACTGGCCCACGCCGACGCGTTCATCACCATGTTGCCGGAAGGATATGAGACGGTCATCCAGGGAAACGCCGACCGCTTGAGCGAAGGACAACGGCAGCAACTGGCCATCGCCCGCGCCGCGCTCCGCCCCTCCTCCCTGTTGATCCTTGACGAAGCGACCAGTTCGGTGGACACCCGGACGGAGAAAGAGATCCAACATGCCATGATCGGGCTGATGGAACACCGGACGACCTTTTTGATCGCCCATCGTCTTTCCACCATCCGGGATGCCGACTGGATTTTTGTCATCGACGGAGGCCGCATCGTCCAACAGGGAACCCACGCGTCGCTGTTGGTGGCCCCAGGACGGTATCGGAGCATGGTGCTCAGCCAGAGCGGCGTCAAGGAACCATAGAAAAGCCGTCCCTTGCGGAACGGCTTGGTTATGCCTGGAGGGGTTCGAACCTTCGACACCCTGCTTAGAAGGCAGGTGCTCTATCCAACTGAGCTACAGGCACGAGCAATAATAACGAAAAAGTATTGCATGACAGTTATAACGGTTTTTTATTCCTCATTCAAGCCGTAAAACGGAAAGAAACCGGACGCCAATGGAAATGGCGTACAAGCTTCATTTTTTCCTTTTGAGTACGATGAAGATATGGAAGACAGGGAACGCGTATGGAGCCTGGTCCGGAACTACGCGTGGAACTCCATGGCGTATCTCGCGTTGGAACCGGACAAACAGTGGTTCTTCTCCCAAAACGGGGAAGGCGTGGCGGCGTACGCCCTCTCCCATGGCGTGATGATCGTCTGCGCCGACCCCATCTGTCCTCCCGAAATGATGCCATCGTTTCTCAATGAAATCAAACGCTACGCGGCGCGGCATCGGTACCGGCTGGTGCTGTTGTTTCCCGGAGAACGGTTCCTTTCCGTCTACCGCGCCTGTGGGTTCGGCATCGCCTCCATTGGCGAGGAAGCGGTGTTCGATCTCACCACATGGAACCTCCGTGGCGGCAAAGCGGCAAAACTCCGCGCCGCGGTGAACCACGCAAAGAAAGCGGGGCTGGTGGTGAAGGAATACGTTCCAACCCAGGGGAGAAACCCTTTCATCGAGCAGGAATTCGAAGCGATCACCAACCGGTGGTTTTCCGGCAAGCAAACATCCCGGCTCCAATTCGCCCTCGGGGATGTGGGCTTTGACAATCCCACTGACAAACGGTACCTGTACGCCCAGGCGCCGGATGGGCGGATTGAAGCGTTCGTTGTCTTTCTCCCCTACCGTGGCGGGACGGCTTACATGGCTGATGTGACCCGCAGGCGTCCTGACGCCGTGTATGGCGCCATCCAACTGGTCATCACCCAGGCATTCGCCAAGTTCCGAGAAGAAGGACATACGACGGCAAGTCTTGGCATCGCTCCGCTGGCGGATGTCCACGAACCATGGAAACGGAAAGGATTCCAGTGGGAATGCCGGTATCTGTACCGACATATGAATCGGGTCTATGGCTTCCAATCCCTGAAAAACGCCAAAGCTGAGTACGCCCCCACCCGCTGGGAGCCGGTGTACGTGGTCTCCCGTCCCCGCCTGCTCACCTTCCGGATGCGGTACGCCATGGCGGATGTGTTGGACAGCAAGGGCTTCCATGATTACGTCCATGCATTTTTCTCCCACCGGCACGCTTACCTCTGATGTACAAGGTGTGTTCAAAGTTTTTTCATATATTTTCGATACTTCCCTCATAAGTACGTTAAAATACAATTACTGAGCGGAACACTTCAAATAAAATAGCAAAGATTGATTGAACTTCTTCCATATTTACAGTACATTGAGGGCGTAAAAAGAAAGGAAGAAAGGAATACAGCTTATGGAAAAGAACGAAAAAGAGCTGAAAGAAAACATTGAACTTATCATCAAGAATACGGATATGTTCACGGAAGAGGATGCAGACAGATTAACCGAACAGGTGAAAGGACATAAATACTTTCTCGATCGTCAGCTGGGGCGCGATCTGAGCTGGACGGAGGTGGCGTTCTCCTGGATGGAGAATGTATACCTGCCGATCAGCGAAGCGATGGAGACCTTCACCACCAGCGCCAGTTTCCCTGGCCAGAAGCGTGATGATGTGTTCTTCGAGCTGTGCGACCACTGGTTCTACATGGCTAAGGATGGCAAGAAGCACGACAACGCGTTTGATGTAGCCCTTGACTATGACGCCAACTATGGAAAGTCCATTGGAAAGTGGCTTGCCAAGATGCAGTGCGCGCACATCGCCTAACCACCCTTCTGCGAGAAGAAATGCCGCTACGTTTCGCGTGGCGGCGTTTTTTTTATCCCTTCATGATAAGGAAAAACAAAAAGCGGTGCCGTTGGAAAAGCGACACCGTTGTTTGTTCGTGATCGTATTTACGTGGTGGACGTTTCAGGCTTCTCGGCTTCCGGAGTTTTGGCGACTTCCGGTTTGACCGGTTCCGCTACCGTTTTCTTCTCACAGGAAGAAGATTTGGCGAACAGGTATCCGGACAGACAAAGCAAGCCAATGCCACCGACGAACAGCGCCGCGGCAAAGATCATCAACAGCACCTGGTAGCCGACGAATCCGCCCCGGTATGACATCATGTACCCGCCCATGATCGGACGGAACTGATACGAGCAGAGACTGCCGACCATCAAGGCAAAACCCACGACGACCATCACGCCCGCGAACACGACACTCACAATCGCACTTTTCTTCATCTTTGTCTCACCTTCCTCAGAAGAAAACATACTGAATGCCACGAGAAAAGTTAAATGAAGAATTGTGAAGAGATAGGGGAACAAAGCTTCCAATCTTATTGACAACACCCCCTAAATAGAACATAGTCCAAATACAATTTGTTCATGACGCAGGAGGGTAACCGACCCAAATTGAACGGCGTGGAAGTGACCATCAAAAACGTCTCTCGGACGTACGGGGATTTCAAAGCTCTGGACAACGTCTCCATCCAGATTCACAAAGGAGAGTTCTTCTCCTTGTTGGGGCCTTCGGGATGCGGCAAGACGACGCTGCTGCGCATCATTGCGGGATTCGATTCTCCGGATACCGGAGACGTCTTGTTCGACGGCAAGGACGTGTTGCCGCTCCCCCCGGACAAACGGCAATCCAATACCGTCTTCCAGACCTACGCGCTGTTCCCCCACCTTACGGTGTATGACAACATCGCGTTCCCGCTCCGTCTGAAGAAACTGGACAAGGCAACCATCGACAAGAAGGTGCGTGAATACATTCATCTGGTACAGCTGGACCAACACATCGACAAGAAACCGTCGATGCTCTCCGGCGGCCAGAAGCAACGGGTGGCCATCGCCCGCGCGTTGATCAACGAGCCGAAGGTGCTCCTTTTGGACGAACCGCTTTCCGCGTTGGACGCCAAACTCCGCCAGAGTCTGTTGATTGACCTGGACAACCTGCATGAGCAGGTGGGCATCACGTTCATCTACGTCACCCACGACCAGAGCGAAGCGCTCTCCGTCAGTGATCGGATCGCCGTAATGAACCAGGGACAGGTGCTGCAGATCGGCAACCCGTACGAAATCTACGAGGCTCCGGCGACCCGTTTCGTCTCCAAGTTCATCGGGGAGACCAACTACTTTGAAGGAACCATCGTCTCCTGCGAAAAACAAGGGGATGAATACCTGTGCATGGTGGACATTCCCGAACTGGGGCAGCAGGTCAGCGTCACCGATTACGACCCCCAGCCGGTGGGAGCCCACGAGGCGTTCACCATCCGGCCGGAGAAGATCCGGATCACCAGCGAAGCGCCTGCCGTCCATCCCGGACAGAGCGTCAACAGCTTCCAAGGATATGTGGATGAGCCGGTGTACAGCGGCTTCCAGTCCAAATTCTTTGTCCGGCTGGACGCGGGAGAACATCCGATCTTCAAGATCTTCAAGCAGCACACCACCTTCCTGGACGACGGTCCAGAAATTGAGTGGAAGGATCATGTGTACATCAACTGGACGGCTACCGACGGGTATCTGATCAAGGACCTGAAACGATGAACCGCCCGTTACGCAAGAACCAGTTCCAGGAAGAGTTGAAAGGAACGGCGTACGCCTGGCCGATGGGGCTGTGGTTCACGTTGTTCTTCACCGTGCCGCTGGGCATCATCATCCTGTACAGTTTTCTCAAACGCGGTCTGTACGGCGGCGTGGAATGGAAGTTTTCCCTCACCGCGTACCGCCAGATGTTCAATCCCAGCTTCGCCAAAGTATTGCTCCGGACACTGTGGATCACCATCGTGGCCACGTTCTTCTGCATGGCGCTGGCGCTTCCCACCGGATACGCCATGGCCAAGAGCAAGCACCAGACGCTCCTGCTGTTCTTGATCATCATCCCGTTCTGGACCAACAGCTTGATCCGCATCTACGCGTGGATCAGCCTGCTGTCCACCGAAGGATTTCTGAACAACATTCTGATCAAACTCCACCTGATCTCCCAGCCGCTCCACATGATCTACAACAACGGTTCGGTCATTCTCGTGTTGATCTACATGTATCTGCCCTTCGCCATTCTGCCCCTGTTCACCACCATCGACAAGTTTGACTTCTCGTTGATTGACGCCGCCAGGGATCTTGGGGCGTCCAAACCGCAGTCAATGTTCCTGGTGTTGCTGCCCAACATCAAAAGCGGCATCACCACCTCCCTGATCTTCACGTTCATCCCGATCTTCGGTGAGTACACCGTGCCGCTGCTCGTCGGTGGCAAGGAAAGCACAATGATCGGAAACATCATCGTCGACCAGGTGTCGAAGACAAGAAACTGGCCGCTTGCCTCGGCCTTCTCCATGGTATTGACCATCCTGTCGTTGATCGGCGTCTTCTGGATGCTGACCACCGGAGCGAGGGAACAGGTTTCCCAGTCGAAGAAGGTCGTCACGTCCCAGACGGAGCTTGAGGACAGCGTGGCGGAACACCACAAGACCCATCAGGGAGGCGCGTCATGAACTACCACACCTACACCAACAAGAGGCATTTTTCGTTCAGCACCACCATGCTTTGCCTGGTGATCATCTTCCTGTTCATCCCTCTGTTTGTCGTCGTGCTCTTTTCGTTCAACAGCACCAAGGGGATGGAATGGCATGGCGCGTCCATCGTCTGGTACGAGAAGCTGCTGTTCGGCAGCCAGCCGCTGTGGCGTGCGTTTGAGAACAGCGTGATCATCGCCCTGGCCAGCAGCGTCACCGCGACGCTTCTGGGAACGCTGGCGTCCATTGGCATCAAATGGTACCGGTTCAAGGGAAAGACCTACATCACCGCCATCAGCTATCTGCCGATGGTTCTGCCGGAGGTGATCATCGGCGTCTCCATGTTGATCTTTTTCTCCGCCGTGCATCTGAACCTCGGCATGGTGACGATCTTCATCGCCCACACCACCTTCGAGCTTCCGTTCGCGTTCATGATGGTCTCGGCACGACTGGACGAGTTCGACTACAGCACCATCGAGGCGGCCCATGACCTGGGAGCCAACGAAGTGCAGACCCTGGTGATGGTCACCATTCCGTCGCTGATGCCCGGCATCATGTCAGCGTTCCTGATGTGCGTGACGATGAGCCTTGAGGACTTCGTCATCACGTTCTTTGTCAGCGGACCGGGATCGGGGACGCTGCCCATCTACGTCTACTCACAGATCCGCTACGGAGTCTCCCCGGTGATCAACGCGCTTTCGTTCGTCATGATCCTCGGCACGATGCTGCTGGCGTTCGTGTTCCGCAGATTCCTGAAGAATGTCGCCGCATCCGGTTGATCTCAGGGCGGTTGGTCAAATCTTCGTAATATGCTACACTCTTGTTCGTCGGTTCCGCTTCCATTCGGGAGCGGAAAAATCTTGAAAATCACGCGGATGGAGCAAAGCCAAGCGCACACTCCCCCATACGGAGAAAATAATCTCCGGCTTATGAGGGAATAGGCCCAAAACCACTTTACATTTTGGTTGCAATTGGTATACTCCGAAGCAGGTTTTAGGGGGTGGGAAACGTGAAACGTCATCAAGCGTTGCTGCTGGTCCTTCTCATCGGTGTGGTGCTGGTTTTCACCAGTTGCCACAAAACCCAGGAAGACAAGGTACTGTACCTATACAACTGGACCTATTATACTCCGGATGAAATCCTTCAATCCTTCAAAGAGGAAACAGGCATCACCGTCATCGTGGACAACTTCGCGTCCAACGAAGAGATGTTCGCCAAGGTCCAGGCGGGGGGCGGCGCGAAGGGCTATGACCTGATCGTTCCTTCCCAAGACTACGTCTCCATCATGATCAAGCTGGGAATGCTTCATGAACTTGACCATTCCAAGATCCCCAACCTGAAGTACATCCGTCCGGAGATCAACAAAATGGCCCAGTACGATCCCCAGATGCAGTACAGCGTACCCTACTTCGCGGGTGGCAGCGGGATCGCCGTCAACAAGACAAAGGTGACGGATTACGCGCGGGATTGGTCGATCTTCGCCGACACCCGGTACAAGGGCAAGATGTCCATGCTGGATGACATGCGCGAGGTGATGGGCGCCGCGTTGAAATACCTGGGCTACAGCGCCAATACGACGGATGACGCCCAGTTGCAGGAAGCGGCCGACCTGATCATCACCCAGTGGAAACCCAACCTGGTCAAGTTTGATTCGGAGAGTTTCGGCAAGAGTTTCGCCAGCGGGGAGTTCACCATCGTCCACTGCTACGCGGAGAACGTATTCCAGGAAGTGCCGGAAGACCAGTGGGGAGACATCGATTTCTTTGTTCCACCGGAAGGGGGTGTCAGCTACATCGACAACTTCGTCATTCCCAAGGACGCCAAGCACATCGACTACGCCTACCAGTTCATCAACTACTTCTGTGACCCGAAGGTGTACGCCCGGTTCCTGGACGCGTTCAACTATCCCAGCACGGTGAATACCGACGCGGGACAATACCAAACCGCCACGCCGTATTTCCAACCGGATGACATCGTCAACAGCGAACTATACGTGGATCTCGGTGCCGATTTGGACAAATACAACGCGCTTTGGCAGAAGATCCGGTACGATCAGTGAGTGGTCGTATCGATATTATTGCATAAATATACAATATAGACACAATTTTCGCTTGTCTCCAACCCCTCGTTTCCGCTATGCTGGTACCATCTTAGCAAAGTGAAAGAGGGGTTGTGGGATGACGTACACAAATCTTTTGACGGCATTGGCGTTCATTATTTATCTGGTGTTGATGCTGATCATCGGGTTCGTCACAATGCGCAAGACGAAAAAAACGGATGACTACTTCCTGGGAGGAAGGAACGTGGGCCCCTGGTTCACCGCCCTTTCCGCGGAAGCGTCGGATATGTCCAGCTGGCTGTTGATGGGTCTTCCCGGTGTCGCCTATTTCTCCGGATTGAAGGAAGCGTTCTGGACGGCGCTGGGGCTGTTGATCGGCACGTACCTGAACTGGCTGTTTGTCGCAAAACGGCTGAGGATATACACCATTCAGGCCAAGAATTCCATCACCATTCCGGAGTTCCTGTCCAACCGGTTCCATGACAAGAGCGGCGTCATCAAGGCGATCGGCGCCGTGTTGATCATCCTGTTCTTCGTCATCTATACGGCAAGCGGATTCGTCGCCTGCGGCAAACTGTTCAACTCGGTATTCGGGATGAGCTACTACTCCGGCCTGCTGTTGGGCGTCGTGGTGATTCTGGGTTATACGTTGATGGGCGGGTATCTTGCCGTCGTCTCCACCGATTTCCTGCAGGGTACGTTGATGTTCATCGCGTTGGCCATCACCGTGTTCCTAGGAATCAATCATGCCGGAGGCGCGTCCTATTCGTTTGAGAGCCTGAAGGCGATGGGCTCCCAGTTCGTCAATCCGTTCGCAGGAGAGAAGTATGGGGTGATGAACGCCATCTCCACCCTGGCGTGGGGTCTGGGGTACTTCGGCATGCCACACATCCTGGTACGGTTCATGAGCATCAAGCGGAACGAAGACATCAAGACGGCACGCCGCATCTCCATGGTATGGGTATTCATCGCCATGTTCTGCGCCCTGATCGTCGGTGTGGTCGGCAAACTGATCATCAGCCCGGCATACGCCAGTCAGGCTGCGGCGGAGTCGGTATTCATCGACAGCGCCAAACTGCTCTTCCCCACGTTCATCGCCGGCATCTTCCTCTGCGCAATTCTTGCGGCTAGCATGAGCACGGCGGACAGCCAGCTGCTCGTCGCCTCCAGCGCGTTCTCCGAAGACCTGTACAAGACGTTCATCCATAAACGCGCCAGTGACAAGGAAGTGTTGATGGTCAGCAGAATTTCCGTCATTGCCATTACGTTGATCGCCATCTTCCTGGCAATGGATCAGAATTCTTCCGTATTCCGGATCGTCAGTTACGCCTGGGCGGGCTTCGGCGCGACGTTCGGACCGGCCATCCTGGCTTCGGTGTTCTGGAAGAAAGCGACCCGCAAAGGCTGCATCGCCGCGATGATCAGCGGAGGGGTGACGGTCATCGTATGGAAACAGCTCCATGGAGGTCTGTTCGATCTGTACGAACTGCTTCCCGCGTTCATCATCGCTACCCTCTTCCTGGTGGTGTTCAGTCTGCTGGACAAGAGCGACAACAGCACCGTTGAGGCGGAGTTCGATCAATTCCAGGCTTCCCTCAAGGCAAGCTGAAGGATGTTTCCTTTTCAGAGAGCCGCCGGCTGAACGCCGGCTTTTTTGTTACCAGGCGCCGCCCCCGCCACCACCGAAACCACCCCCGACGAACCCACCACCACCGAATGACGAATGGATGGGGCCACGGGGCGTGGAAGCCGCTTGGGCATACAGGTTCCGAGCGACGGAGGATTGGAGCGAGCCGATCATGGCGCCCAGCATCATGGCGTCTCCCAAAGAGCCCGCGGGGCCATCGCACCAGGCGGGATTCTCCACCATGATGCCCTGGAACTTCCGGGCCCATTTCTTCTCCAATCCAAACACGATGGCGTAGGACAGAACGTGATAGTACAGCTGCGGATTCTGGTCGATCATCATCTTCAGTTGCTCGATCTTCGCCGTTGCGATGAACTCACGGTAGCCCAGCGTCTCTCCCAATACCTTCACGCCGTACGGGCTTCTCCTGCCGATGAACGCGGAGACGGTCGCCGCGAAAGCAGACAGCACCGTGGAGGAGAGAGCGATCACCACACCTTTCCATCCTTCCTGGTACAAGGAATATCCAACACCCCCGAAACAGATGAAGGTCACGACGATCCCCACCAAGGCGGCGAGGAACAACCGGGCTTTGGATACGGTCAACGACCAGGAAGCGATGAACCGTGCCATGACGGAAGCGACGCCCACACTGATGATCCCCAGAAGGAGCACTTGGGCGCTCTCCACATCCAGAAACCCTTTTTCCACCGCGACGACAGACACCAGCACGGGAAGAAATGAAAGGATGCCGGCGATCGCCTTAACCCGGTCAGCCTTGCCATCCTGCAAGGCGTTCTCCCCATGGGAGAACCGATACTTCACCGCCGCCTTCACCGCCGTCACATCCTTGGAAAAACGAGTACTCTTCATTTCGGAAAGGCGAACCACGCCATCCGTTCCGCAACGGAAGAACGCGTCGAAAAAGTCCTGTTCATAGGGTTGTCCACCTTCCGGTTCCTTGATTTTGGTGAACACGTACTCCTGCGACTGGAACAGTTTTTTCTGCGGCAAGGAAATCGAAAGACACCCCTTGTCCGCCCAGTAGAACACCATGGCGGAGAGATCCTTGGGGTCGACCGATCCATCGCTGAGATACCCTACGTCCATCGGCGAAAGCCCTTGAGGCGCGTCAAACCGGACGACGGGAATGACGGGATCATCACGACCATACCGCAGGAACAGCCAGATGGTCAACGCGATGACAATGAGCGCGGAAAGAAGCGAGACTCCTGTGGCAAGGGTTGACCAATCCTTCTCCTTGACCACCGAAGCGAAATATCCTTCCGGGAGTTCGATGCGGAGGTTCAACCCTTTTCCTTCCCCGAGGTTCTGGGCTGACCCACTGACGACCAGACGGTCGGAAGAGACGGTGAACGAGCCCGGCGTATCTGAACCTTCCGCCCCCACCGCGACCCAAATCCGGGTGGGATCGACGGGGTGCGGCATGATGACGGAAAAGGAGAACCTCTCGATCGGGCATTCCCACGAAGTTCCCAACAGGTCATACAGAAGTTCGTCATAGGCGGGGTTCCGGTCATCCCCGATGGCGTACTGGTAGGAGATCACATAGCGTTGCGCCCCTTGGACATACCGGTTGGCGTCTCCCAGGCGGAAGGTCAGATAATCATCCGATACGGAATCCCGTGTCATGGGGACGGTAGATTGAAGATGGGATACTCCCACCCGTTTGTCTCCAAACCGGATAGGAATGGATCGATAGATCCCATGGCGCGGCATGGAGAAGTACACGTCGATCGTCTCCGTCACGGAAAGGACATTGGCATCACTGGCCACCACATCCATCCGGTAATCGGTGATGGTATAATCCGTCGCCGCCCACACTGATGCGGTTATGGTGACAAGCAGCGCCATCAAGAGGCCCAACGTTCGTTTCATATTCGTTCCTTCAACAAAACAGTTCGGATGGCCCCGAGCAATGAGGACGCCAGCGATCCGGCATCTGCGTCGGAGAGGAACGCCATCCCCTCTTCCGCGACTCCGGCGGCCCAGTTGACGCTGTACGCCACGGCGGCCATGGCGATGCCGGCCTCTTTGGCCAGTGTCGCTTCCGTCCCCAGCGTCATGCCCACATAGTCGGCGCCAAGTGCGCGATACGCCCGGATCTCCGCCTTGGTCTCAAGCCGAGGCCCGGGGGTGGTCACATACACGCCCCCATCCTTCCATGTGGGATTTCCAGCCAGCAACGTGGAGCGGAGATTCTGGTCAAACGGCTGGTCCATCGCCACATGACGCACTCCCGCTTCACCTCCGGTGAAGAACGTCCCCTGACGGGAAGCGGAAGCGAAATCCAGAAAATCGGCTACCACGGCACACTGCCCCGGCAGGAGGAACCGGGTGATCGAGCCGACGGCATACACGCCGACAAGCGCGTCCACGCCCAGTTTCTTCAATGCCGCGATGTTGGCGCGGTAATTGACCAGATGAGGTGGCGTGTCATGCAGCGAGCCATGGCGGGCGAGGAACACCAGAGAGGTGTCCTTCCCTTCCCCGATGGATACCGGCACAACGCCAAAGGGAGTTGATATCCTTCTCTCCGTCACCTGAATGCCATTTGGGTGATCCAGTCCCGTTCCTCCGATGATCGCTTTCATCAGCGCCTCCTAGATGATGCCCTCCGGTGTCACGATGTGGGTGACCAGAGACCCGGGGATTCGGTCAAACGCCGGATACAACCCTTCCACCGAGGGATCGGTTACCGGTTGTCCCATGCAGTGGGTCACTTCCTTCCCATCCCGCCACTCCACCACCATCTCTTCCATGGTTCGTTTGGTAGGATCGGGAGAGACGGCGAACACCACGTACGGAATATGATGATACGATGCAGCGATGGCGTTGGGAAGGGTGCCGGTCTTGTTGGCAACGCTCCGGTCTGCGCAAACAAGATCGCAGGCGGTCAGGTAGATGTTCACCAACCCCTCCGCCATGCAGGCAGCCCCCGCTCCATCGGTGATCAACCGTACATCAAAGCCCAGCTCCTTCAGGCTTGGCGCGGTAAGCCGCGCTCCTTGCAGGTAGGGCCGGGTTTCGTTGACCAATACGGAGACCTGTTTCCCTTGTTCCCTGGCGAACTGCAACGTAGAGCAGAGGGAATGCTCGGCGAAGCAGGTGGTGAGCACCTTGGCGTCCTGAGGAAGCAACGATGCTCCCAGCTTCCCCATCGCAAGGTAATCCTGTTGGAATTGGTCCAACGTCCGGGCAACCAACGTCTGGAGTTTATCCGCGTAATCCGCGTCCCCTTTCTCCTGGGACAGAAGAGAAAGCACGGTGCGCTTCATCGTGGTGTTGGTGGGGCGCGCCTGGATGATCTTTCCCATATCCGATTCCAGCGCGGAGAAAGAGGCGCTTTTCCGCGCAAGGTACGGGAGCGCCTGAAGGGCGACTTCCAGTGGTCCGCCCCCTTGGGTGACCATGTCCTTGATCGCCTGGGCGATTTCCTGGGCGTTGTGGCAGGCGACGAATTCCCTTCGGAACGGGAACACCCGTCGGTCGCCTATCAACAAGGCGCCATGTTCCACCCGAGCGATGTTCTCGCCGCGAAGCAGGTACGGCAGCGTGATCATTTCCAGAACCCTCGATGGTCGGCCAAAATCGCTTCCACCAGATTGGGATCTTTCACCGGTCCGATGACGGTGATCGTTTTTTGTCCGGCGCGAAGCACGGTGCGGCAGTCCAGGCTGAAGGTGGGGTTTTCCGGATTGTCTCCGGTCAATGCCAGAAGATCCCGTTCACTGATGCCGTACACCAAACGGGGAACCCCCGTCCAGTACAGCGCGCCGGTACACATCACGCACGGCTCGGCGGTGGTGTACAGGGTGCATCGGCTGAGCGTTTCCTGGTCAAACCGACGTCCCGCTTCCAGCAACGCCTTTGTTTCGGCGTGAAGCGCGGGACTGTCACGGTGGTCATTTCCCGCGCGGACCAGTACATGGCCCTGTGCATCCGCCACCAACGCGCCAAATGGATGATTGCCTGCTTCTTTCGCCTGGTGGGCGACCGCCACAGCCTCATACAACATACGGAGGTCAAGCTCCGTCAACGTCCCATCACACACGGTACCCATACGAAAAGCGTAGCAGAGTGATGACGATTGACGCAAGGGGGAAAGATTCGTATCTTGAAAGAACGAGTTTGTTCGTTTTGAAACAGAAAGGATTACAGATGAATACACGTATCGGTAAGAAATGCGCCGTGGCCTGCCTGATGCTCGTCATGGTCAGTGTGGCCGTGTTCGCCGCGGGATCCAAGGAATCATCCCAGGACGCGGTCATCGGGAGAATCGTGGAGATCCTCGAGCCAGGGCAGCAGCCCGTATTCACCGTCCGGCTTGCCGACGGCACCACCAAGACGGTGGTGGCGGACGAGGAGACGGCAGGTGTCCTTCCCCCGTCCAGCATCTCGGTCGGGGATTACGTCGAGATGGATCTGGATGGCACGGATTACGCGGTGGCGCTCCGCTGGGTCAACCCACTGGTCAGCCTGGGTTCCATCGACGTCAACATCAACCAGTCAGCGGTGAACAAGCCGGAAGGACTGGTCAACCGCTTCAGCTACACCTACGGATATCTGTTGATCAAGTCACTCTCCCAGCAAGGACTGTATTTCGACATTGACTACTACGTGCGAGGCACGCTGGACGCCATCCAGGCATCCGCGGGCAAGTCGATCACCGTGTTCTTCACCGAAGATGAGATGAACGCCTTCGTGCAGCAGTACCAGGACGACATTTGGAACAAAGGGACCGCGCCCAAGGAGTTCAGCGGACTGGAACTGACCGATCTTGAGTCCATCGGAGAGATGCAAAAGCCCAATGATCTGTTCCAGAATTTCAGCTATACGTACGGATACCTGGTCACCTACAACATGCTCAAGCAGGGATTGACCATCAACGGACCGTATTTCTCCTACGGCATGCTGGATATGGCCCTCGGTTCCAATCCCCTCCTCACTGACGAGGAGATGCAGCAGACCTTCACCGAATACCAGCAGCAACTGACCAACCAAACCATTTCGCAGAACAAGGAAAAAGAGGCGGCGTTCCTCTCCGCCAACAAGAATCAGGCGGGAGTCGTGACGACGGACAGTGGTCTGCAATACCAGGTTTTGGTATCCTCTGACGGCAAGAAACCGGGTCCCCATGACACGGTGACGTTCCATTACCAGCTGAAGACGCTGGACGGACAGATCCTGGAGGATTCCAAGAAGGATGGTGGGGACGCGCCCGCCATGCCGCTTGACGGAGTCATCGCCGGCCTGCAGGAAGGCATCCCGTTGATGAACGTCGGATCCAGCTTCCGCTTCTTCATTCCTTCCGCGTTGGCGTACGGGGATGGTGGGGCGGGAAACATCCAGCCGGGTGAGATGATCATCTTTGATATTGACCTGATCGATACAAAGAGTCCCGACGCGACCCCCGCAAACTGAGGGAAACCACGCGACCGCAAGAGGGGACGGAATTCCGTTCCCTCTTTTTTTTGCGCTCAGGAAGGGAGTCTGGTACTATCACGGATCACCAGATCATGGCAGACGGTGATTTTCGCCGCTTTCATGAATGGATTGTTCATCAACTCCAGCACAGTACGCAACGCCAGCGTTCCCAATTTCCGAAACGGGATTCTGACGCTTGTCAACGAAGGAATGATGCTTTTTGACGACCCAAGGTCGTTCATCCCGCTGATGGAGAATTCCTTTGGGATCCGCAACCCTTGTTCCACCGCCAATCGAATTGCGACAGTTGCGGTCTCATCGTCCATGCACAACAGCGCGTCAGGACGCGATTGCATCTGGGAAAACCGTGAAAAGACTTCCTCCAACGGAGTTTTTTCGTCAAACACAAGCGAGGGATCAAACGGAATTCCTTGGTCCTGCAACGCCTTGCGGTACCCTCGGAACTTATCCCTCGAAACCCTGGTTTCCTGTTCTCCCCAAAACAAGATTCGCCGCTTTCCTGTCGAAAGCAAATGGGTGCAGACATCATAGGCACAGCGGTTCACATCGGAAGCCACATAACTCACACACGGGTCCTCAATCATACGATTGATGACCACAAACGGTTTATGCAGTGCTTTCAGCAATTCACATTCCTGCGTCTCTTCCGGATCATGTTTTCCCAACACGATCACCCCTTTCCCAAAGCGATCAGCCTGCATGTCCCGCTCAAGCCGAATATGGACGTTCCGGTTCCCCGCTTCCTCCATCACGCCGGCGAGAGCCTCACTGTTTCCCTGGAACTGGTCAAATGTCGTCGTGTTGATCGATACAATGATTTCTTGTGTTTCCGTCTCCGTTGCCGGAGCGAGTCTCTGTTTCCCTTCCCTCCCCTGGAGCATCTGCATCGCTTCTTCGATGCATTCACGTGAAGAAGAGCGAATTCCTTTCCCTGCGAGATACCGAAAAATCGTGGAACGAGAGACGCCTGAGATACGGATGATTTCTTGAATATCATCTTCTTTGGTGTGTTTCATTGCTGGTTCCTTGGTGTAGCCTTACCATTATTATATGTCAATTTATCTCAGATTGTATCGCAGAAAACAAAACCACACCACCATTTTCGCAACGAATGTTATCGTTTCGACACAGGGTTCGGACACAAAAACGCATCGTCAGGGATCCTGGCATACTCAGTTGCGAAATCTGACACCGTTATCTGATCGGTTGGTTCTTATTCGCCTTCCACAGTTCCGTGAAGCTGATGATCTGTTTCACGCACCCGTCGATGCCCAGCATCCCGCTGTCCAACGACAGGTCGTACGTCCGGCACATCCCCCACTTCCGGTCACTGTAGTAGTTGTAGAAGTTGGCCCGTTTCTTGTCGTTCTTCAGGCAGACATCCTCGGCGTCAGCAGGCGCGACCTGGTAGATGTCGATGGCCCGTTTCTTCCGGTCTTCGATCGGGGCATGGATGAACACGGAAACCAGATCCGGATGATCCCGCAGGATGTAGTCGGCGCATCGCCCAACGATCACACAGCCACTCTGCTCCGCCAGTTTTTTGATCGTCTTGCTGAGGATCAAAAACAACTGGTCGTTCAACGGCATTTCCGTGACTCCGATGGCCCCGGTCGCCAACGGATAGCTTCCCACCACCAGCGAGTAGAACAGGCTGCTTGAGGCTTTCTCATCAGCATTGGCGAACAGCGCTTCGGACAACCCGCTGTCCTTGGCGGCCAACGCGACCAGTTCCTTGTCATAGAACGGAATGCCCAGCTCGTTGGCAAGCCGTTTGCCTACCTGTCGACCACCGCTTCCAAACTGTCTCCCAATGGTAAACACCGTACTGCAACTCATGCCGTCCTCCTCGCCTCCAGTATACCACACCACATAGGGTTCATCGCAAGGCAATGACACGCGCCGGAGCGCCATCCCCATCAATCGGCAGGGGAAGCACCAGAAGCCGCACTGTCTGTCCGACAAGAGCCCGGGTCCCGGTGAGATTCTCAACGATCAGGCCATCGGCGGAGAAA
This sequence comes from Sphaerochaeta sp., assembly GCA_022482495.1. Taxonomy (NCBI): domain Bacteria; kingdom Pseudomonadati; phylum Spirochaetota; class Spirochaetia; order Spirochaetales; family Sphaerochaetaceae; genus Sphaerochaeta; species Sphaerochaeta sp. The sequence continues at coordinate 25,662 of JAKVPA010000009.1, forward strand.
ATACGTCGGTGGATCGGATATGATGCGTCCACGTCAGGACTGGGAGTGTCAAAGGCGAACAGATGGATGCCACGGGCCAGCAACCGCTCCACATCCGCATCAGAGAGCACGGGGTATCCTTCCAGGTACGCTTTCGTCCCCCACTTCCCCTCCCATCCGGTGGAAACCACCACCATGTCCACTCCGTCGGGGACGGAACGGACATCCATTCCATCCATCACGTAGGCCGTACCGATGAAACGGGAAAGCGGGAACCGTCCCAGCGTTTTCCCCTGTGGAAGCAGATGGGCCGGAGCGTCCACATGGGTCAGGCTGTGGCTTCCCAGCGTGATCCGTTTCACCCGGTATCCATCGCGTTCCAACGAGAAGGAATCCTGGATATCCACCGCGGGATCGCCGGGATACAATGCTGGTGTCGGGACAAGCGGATGGCTGAGGTCGACGACATCCTCGCTCAGGCCATGGGAAAACAGCTGGTGAATGACACTCTTGTACGCCGTATCGGCAAGCTGATGGGAAAACTCTGTTTCATCGGCAATACCAAGCTTCCCCACGACAGGATGCATCCGGAACACCAGATCCTCCGCAGCGGCTTCGGCCAACGAGGAGATGGAATGGGTTTCCCGCTCCCGTTTGAGCCATGCCTTGAATTCCCCCAATGTTCTCTGGATCATCACGTTGCTTTGGGCGATGTTCTTCTCCCTGTTTTCCCGCCGGTAGGAGAGATCGGCATCCCGAACCAACCGGACGCCATTCCTCCCCGCCAACCCGTCCTCCACGTCATGAGGATTGGCAAGGTCGATCACCAACGCGTTCTCCCGCATCGGCGCGGTTTGGGAAAGCGCGTACTCCAACCCTTTGGTAGCGCATATCACGACGGAATAGGAGTGCAACAACGAAAAGCGCCCATCATAGGAGACTGGTTCCACACCAGGAGGAACCAATTCCGTCTTTCGTTCATCCCGAAGCGTCATGCGCACACGACATCCTTTTTCCGTGAGGAACGACGCGACCATCCGACCCGTGGCGCTGGAGCCGATCACCAAAACGGGCAGCCCCTCATGGGGATGGATCACATCCGCCAATGCGGTACAGAGATGGGGTTCACACTGATCCAGATCCAGCAGGCTGTGCGCTTTTTTCCCCACGGTAACGGCAAGGCGGAACAGTTGCTGGGTGACCGGTGTGGCGCACCCACTGTTTCGTGACAGGATGGCGGCATCCTCCAGCTGGCTGATGATTGCATCCTCCCCGAAGAGGGGTGAATGCAGGCCACAGGCAAGCTCAAACAACCAGGTGACCGCCGCGTCACCTTCCCTGCGATAGGCAACATTCTTCCATCGAAGCGGGCTGGTTCCAAACACACGGCACAGTGGCTCATACCCGTCGGCGTTGCCATCTTCCTGCCACAACTCCACACGGTCACAGGTGGAGAGAAGCACGGCGCCATGACACCGAACGCGGGTTTTCAGCTCCACCAACAGATCGGAGAGCCGTCCACGATCGGCCAGGGCGAACACCGTCCGATCCTCGGGGGGAACATCTGAAAACTGGATTCCATTTACCGTGAGCATGGCAATACCCCGCTTTGCGCTGCCTGGAACAGATACTGCTGGGCCAAGGCCTGATACGGCGCGAACATCAAAGGAGTCTTTCCAGAAAAATAACAGGCCATGACCTTTTTCATCCACGTATCCATCGGGAATACATCCATCCGGTGACACCCGTACAACAGGATGCAGTCGGCGACTTTGGGACCGATGCCGCTTCGGGCGATCAATTGGTTTCGCGCTTTGGAAGTCGGCAGATCATCAGGAATCTCGGAGAACTCCTCCACTGCTTTGACGATGTAGGCGCCCCGATACCCAAAATGAAGATCCCGCAATTCAGATTCCGTCGCCCGTCCCAGTTGCTCTCGGGTGGGAAACGCGTACCACGATCCTTCCACATGGGTGCCGTACATCCGGCAGAGCGCGTCATACATCGTTGTGATCCGCTTGATGTTGTTGTTCTGGCTCATGATGAAGCTGATCGTCGCGATCCATTGGCTCTGGCGAAGGATGTGCAGCCCCGGATGCAGGGAAATGGCATTTGCCAAGACAGACGACAAGGAGGCAAGATATCCTCTTGCCTCCTTGTAAGGGAAGTCCATGTCAAAATAGTCTGACAGGCCTTCCTTCCCGATGTCTTCCTGGTGACGAACCGTCACCACACGGCCATCGAGTACGGTCTGAAAGCATCCCGCCTGCGCCTTCCACGAGAAGCACTGCCCCCCGAGGAGCGTTGCGGGAAAATCAACCACGTCCATACCGCTTATGGTAGCATATGGGACGCGATCAATCCATTACGCTTTCCAAAGCCCATGCTTGTTGCAATAGGCGTAGACGTTCTTCACCTTGTCGCCAGACAGAATGGCGAACTCAGCTTCCGGCTTCATACCCGGTTTCAGATCTTTGCGCTGATAGCCCTGCTCAGTCTCCAGAGCGATCCACTCGATGTAGTGATCCGGTTCCATCGGATGAGGTACAGAACCAACAACAACCTTCACTTTGCCTTTCTCTTCAGTCAAAACGGGGACGTGCTTCTCTTTCGCGGCATCCGTGGTATTCGGAACCAGTTCCGTCATCGGGTCTCCGCAGCAAGTGACCGTACCGCCACCGACTTTGACGAATTCAACAATGTTTCCGCAATGCATACACTTCAAGAATCTCATGGTTATGGCACCTCCCTGTGCCTTGTTTAAAGATACCTACGGATGGCAGGGAAGTCAAGAAACCTTACTTTCTTGTGGTTTTTGCCAAGTGTTCCGTCATGAAAACCATCAGGACAAGGAAACACAGGAGATACCACGGAAGGAACGCGATGCCGATACGGGATGCGATCCTGCCGAACAACGGAGGAAGGAACGTGGAACCCACATAGGCAGAAGCCATCTGCACCCCCATGATGGACTGTGAGTACTGGGCTCCGAAATGCGCCGGGGTGGCATGCAGGAGACTGGGATACACCGGAGCGCATCCCACGCCGATGATGACGAATCCCGCCAAGGGAATGCCCCCGGGAAGCGGCAGGAACAAGCAGAGCAATCCGATCGCGATGACGCCCTGCCCAAGGCGTACCATGCGCTCATCCCCCAACGTTCCGGTAACGAATCCCGCAACAAATCTTCCCGCGGTGATTCCCAAATAGAACAGCGACGCGAACGACGCGGCGGTGGTGGGGTCGACGCCCCGATGCAGCACCAGATAACTGGCAGCCCACAGTCCGGTGGTCGTCTCCAGACCGCAATAGCAGAAAAACGCGATGAGCGCCGCTTTCGCCCCGGCAAGAGAGGCTGTATTCTTCAGCGACAGGCGGACATGCCGTTCATCAGAAGCTTTGTTGTGTGCCCGCGTTTCCTTCCAAAGGGGAAAAGAAAACAACAATACGGCGCAGAGGACCACCTGGATGACGCCGACCGTCTGGTATCCACGGTTCCACGCAAACCCTCGGGACAGGCTCCACCCCATGATGAAAGGTCCGGTGGAAGCTCCGATGCCCCAAAAACAGTGCAACCAACTCATGTGGCGGGACGTGGAATGGAGCGCCACATAGTTGTTCAGCGCCGCGTCAACGCTCCCCGCCCCCAACCCGTACGGGACGGCCCAAAGGCACACCTGCCAGAAGGAGTGGGAAAGAGAAAAGCCGAACAACGCGATGGCGGTGGTCAGGACACTGAAGAACGTCGTCTTCCCCGTACCCAGCCGGGTGATCACACGATCACTTGCCAGACTGGAAAGAATGGTTCCGCCGGCGATGATCATGCTGACGATCCCGGCGTAAGACACGGGAACGGCGAACCCTTGGGACATGGTGGGCCAGGCGCTTCCCAACAGCCCGTCGGGAAGGCCCAGACTGATGAACGCTGCGTAGACCAATGCGAGCAACAATGAGGACATATACGCAAATGATATCGACAAAACGGGAGGGAAGACAATCGACCAGCCAGGGGAAAGCCCGTATACTTGGGGTATGTATACCGAATGCGTGTTACCGATGACGGAGATGGATGCCCAATCGTTCCTCCAGAGTGATCCCGAGGAGATGCGCCGGAGGTTTGAGGCAGTCATCCAGACGGAAGGTCCGATTCTGGACAGCCTTCTGGAAAAACGGGTGCTCCGCTCCTATGGTTTGGTGAAGCGGGGAAGCAGGATTCGCCCGTTGATGGACCGTATCCTGGAAGCAATGGATACGGAACGCACCTGGCAGGTATCCGCCGATGGCAAGCGGCATGCCGTCTATTGGCCGGAATCCTACCGCGGAAAAGACAAGGCGACGTTCACCGAATGCAGGATTCCCAGTGATCGTGACATCATGGAAATCCCGCTGTGCGAGGTGGCCAACCTGATGCGGAGCATCGGCGTCAAACAAAAAACCAAGCTGTTCAACCTTACGGCCAAACAGCTTGGCTACGCGCGCAAGGGAGCGAACATCAGAAAGACGTTCGCCCTCGCCTATCCGCTTATTTGATGTCTTCGAACAACCAGGTGGACAGATAGCGCTCACCCGTATCGGGAAGAAGCGCGACGATCGTCTTGCCCTTGTTCTCCGGCTTCTTTGAGTACTCCAGGGCGGCGGACAGGGCTGCACCGGAAGAAATACCGATCAAAAGGCCTTCCTCACGGGCCGCGGCGCGCGCCGTCTGACCGGCTTTGGCGTCATTCGCCTCGAACACATCGTCCAGCACGGAACGATCAAGCACCTCGGGAACGAATCCCGCGCCGATGCCCTGGATCTTGTGCGGACCGGCATGCCCTTCCTTCAGGACCGGGCTGGTCTCCGGCTCAACGGCAACAATCTTTACGTTGGGGTTCTTCTCTTTCAGATACTTGCCGATACCGGTCACCGTGCCACCGGTGCCGACGCCGGCGATGAACACATCCACGTTATGTCCGGAATCTTCCCAAATCTCCGGACCGGTGGTGGTGTAATGGGCTTTCCAGTTGGCCGGGTTGGTGAACTGGCTGGGGATGAACGAACCAGGGATGGAAGCCGCGATCTCTTTGGCTTTGGCGATGGCGCCGCTCATTCCTTTGGAGCCTTCGGTGAGCACCAGCTCAGCGCCAAAGGCGGCAAGTAGTTTTCTGCGCTCGATGGACATCGTCTCCGGCATGGTGATGATCAGATGATATCCCTTCACCGCCGCGGTGAACGCCAATCCGACACCGGTGTTTCCACTGGTCGGCTCAACAAGCGTTGCTCCCGGTTTGATGATTCCGCGCTTCTCCGCGTCGTCAATCATGGCGAATCCAATACGATCCTTCACGGAAGAGCAAGGATTGAAGCTCTCCACCTTGACCAGCACGGTCGCGTAACCGTCCTTGTTCAATTTATTGATCCGTACCAGGGGAGTATGTCCGATGGTCTGCGTGATGTCCTGATAGATGTGCGACATTCCAAGCCTCCTAGCTTTTAATTCTTAGTAATTTGATACACTTAATAGTAATTAGGTCATGGGTATTTGTCAAGAGGGTCAGATGGGTTTTTCTCAGTATGTTTCTCAGATTTGGAAGAAAATCTTGCTGTTCAGCAAAAGATCAGCCAATGTTTTGCCAGAGAGCAGTTCGGACAACTTTCGGTCCACCACTTCGTACAGGTACACGCGGAGGCACATTTCATATGGGTTCTCGTCCGTATTCTTCTCCGGAGTGATGCAGATATCCCCTTCCAACGCGGAAAGAATCTCGTACAGCGTGATGGCATGTGCGGAACGGGAAAGCTGATAGCCTCCGTTCTTTCCTTTCGCGGAAACCAAAATCCCGTTTCTTGAAAGCGACAACGCCAGTTGCCGGAGATACTGGATGCTGATGCCTTGCCGTTCGGCCACCATGGAAAGGGTCACCGGAGCGGGATGAGCGGCGATGTCCGCCAGCATCCGAAGCCCGTAACGGGCGCGTGTGGTCAGTTTCATATGCCCATCCCTTTGACCATCGAGGCCAAGTTCCCGGCCAGTTGTTCCATCGTGATGGAATCGGCCGTCTGGAAGATCAAATCCTCCATTTCATCCCAAAACGACTCGGTGACGCATTCCCCGTTGCGGGAACATTTCCGACAGGGAAGCTTCAATCCCCCCTCACTGGCGGAAAGCACATCCTGGCAGGTGATGCCTTTGCGCGCCAACGTGTAGCCACCCGTCGCGCCTCGCGAGGAGGTGACCAATCCCGCTTTGCGCAGGGGAATCATCAATTGCTCCAAGTATCCGAACGGGATGCCCGTCGCCTGATGGATTTCCGTGCCGCTGCGGGGCACGGAGGATGATGCCAGATACAACATCGCTTCAAGACTGTACCGTCCTTTTGTGGATAACTGCATTCCTCCTCCTAGATCGGGTTGTACACATTCGTCGTGGGGAACTTCGGATCGCTGGTCACGTACAGCCCGACCTTCCTCAGTCCCGCACTGTCTCCGCTGGACGGGATGTGGGACAGATGCATCTCACACCCCGAAAGCGTTGGCAACACCCCGAGCGCTTTCTTGGCGTTGCCGTCGATGACTGCGCTCATCGCCAGACAGATCAACATCTCGTCAAGGTTGATCGACACCCCTCTGCCGGAGAGGATGTCACGCTTGACGGTGGTGACGCTTCGCACCACGGAAGACGGGATCAGATCGACGTCCCTGTCGATGCCTGCAAGCCGCTTCAACGCGTTGAGGATCACGGCGCTGGAAGCGTGCATCAACGCGGAATTATGCCCGGTCACCATTGTTCCGTCCGGCAACTGGATCGCCGCCGCGCACACCACCCCGCCGATTCCTTTGCCCTGCGCGATGGCATCGGAGAGCGCCTTCCGCGCCACAGGCACCACGGGCAGATCCTCCTCGGAGAGCCCGCACCGTTGCATGATGGCGCGACAGCGCTCTTCCGTTTCCTTGCTTCCCACCCCCAGCGCGTAATCCGAGGCCGCGTGCAGGTACCGTCGGATGATCTCCTGCTGGGCCGCGGCGCGCACCACCGCGTCATCGATGATTCCCTGGGAGCAGCGGTTGACCCCCATGTCCGTCGGGCTCTTGTACACGCATTCCGCTCCGGTGATCTTCTCCAGGATCCGCGTAAGCAGCGGAAACGCCTCCAAATCCCGAGAGTAGTTCACCGCAGCCGTCCCATATGCCGCCAGATGGTAGTGGTCGATCCGGTTCCTGTCCCCGATGTCCGCCGTCGCGCTTTCATAGGCGATGTTCACCGGGTGATCAATGGGCAGATCCCAGATGGGAAACGTCTCGAACTTGGCGTAGCCCGATTTTCTTCCCGCTTTCCCATCATGATACATCTCAGACAGACAGGTGGCAAGCTTGCCGCTGCCCGGTCCCGGGGCGGTGACCAGCACCACGGGACGATCCGTCGGGATGTATGGGTTCGCCCCGTAGCCAGCGTCACTGACGATCAGGTCGACATCCGCGGGATACCCCGGGGTGCTCTTGTGCAGGAACACCTGGATGCCACGACGCTCCAACAGCGCGCGGAACCGCTCCACCGTGTCATCCATGCGGTCGTACCGGGTGATGACCACCTTGGTGCACTACAAGGCCCCAGCGTGAGAAATCGTCGATCATCTTGAAGACATCCGTATCATAGGTGATGCCGAAATCACTGCGGATCTTCCGGTGCTCCACATCCCCGGCGTAAATGCAGATGATCACATCCAGCTGGTCCTTGATCCCCTGGAACACCCGCATCTTCACGTTGGGATCGAACCCGGGGAGCACCCGGGAGGCATGGTAGTCATACAGGAGTTTTCCTCCGCATTCCATGTACAGTTTCCCATTGCTGGATCGAAGGTGATCCATGATGCTTCGTGTCTGTTCTTTCAGGTACTTCTCATTGTCAAAGCCGATTCGCATTCCTTCCCTTCCCGAAAAACATCAATAACAGATGCGCTTTCGCAGTGCCTCGGCTTCCTCCGCTCCGAACAGGTACCGGACGATGGCAAGACCGAAATCAATCGCCGCTCCGGCACCGATGGCGGTGATCAGATTCCCGTCGGTGATCACCTTCTGAGTCTGGTCAAACGTGATGGACGGGGCGGCTTTCTCGGCGCCGGGGAAGCAGGTGACGTGTTTTCCTTCCAACAAGCCGGATCCGCCCAGGACGACGGCAGGCGCGGCGCAGATGGCGGCGACAAGCTTTCCCTGGGAAGAAAGCCTGATGGCCGTGCCGACCACGTCGTAACTGGCGGCGAGGTTCTTGCTCCCCACTCCGCCTCCGGGCAGGACGATGGCGTCCCACGCTTGATCCTTGCATTTCTCAAACTGGGCATCACAGACGATGGTCATCCGATGACTGGAGAGAATCACCTTCCTCCCCAATCCGGCGACGGTCACCTCACAACCGGCGCGACGGAGCAGATCAATCGGAGCGATCGCCTCCATATCCTCGAATCCGTCGGCAAGCACCACAACCACATTGCTCATGATCCATCCTCCTTACAGCGGCGACTGCGGGCCTTTGCGAAGCAGTTCAACCGCCCCGGCAAGCATCCGCTCCGTCTCTTCCCAGCCAACGCACCCATCGGTGACGGACTGCCCGTACACCAGGTTCGACGGATCATCGCCGATGCTCTGTTTGCCGGACTTCAGGTTGCTCTCCAACATGAAACCGCGGATGGAGGTATCACCCCAGCACCGCTGGTCGATGACGGAACGAAGCACCCGCGCCTGGCGTTCCCAAATCTTCCTGCTGTTGCCATGACTGCAATCGATGATGATCGCCGGATTCAAACCGGCGGTAATCATCATCTTCCGGGCCGCCTCCACATCATCCTCATAGTAGTTGGGGGCGTCATCCCCGCCACGGAGGATCAGATGGCAGCAATCATTGCCCGTCGTACGGAAAATCGTCGACATGCCGTTGCGATCCATACCGATGAACGACGCCGGAGCGTAGGCGCTCTTGATGGCGTTGATCGCCGGAGCGACATCCCCGTTGGTGTTGTTCTTGAATCCGACGGCAACAGAAAGCCCGCTGGCCAACGTCCGGTGAGTCTGGCTTTCCGTCGTCCGCGCGCCGATGGACGACCAGCTCATCAAATCGTCGATGTACTGCGGGATGATCGGATCGAGCACCTCACACCCGACAGGAAGACGCAACTGGCTGATGCGGACCAACAGATCACGGGCGATCTCGATGCCATGGGCAATGTCGTAGGAACCATCCATCCGGGGATCGAGGATCAAGCCTTTCCACCCCAAGACGGTACGGGGTTTCTCAAAATAGCACCGCATCACGACAAACATCTTGTCGTCAATGGTCTTGGAAAATTCCTTCAGCTTGCGGGCGTATTCCAGCGCCGCTTTGGGGTCGTGGATCGAACAGGGACCGACAACCGCCAACAGGCGCTTGTCCCGGCCCCAGATGATGTCATTGACCGTATTCCGGGCATCGGTGATGAACTTGCTGGTTTCCTCGTCAATCGGGTACCTGCGCAGAATCTCCGCCGGAGGGGCCATGCTTTCCGTTTGTTTGATACGTATGTCTACTGTAGCCATACCCACCTGTATACCACAAAGCGCGAAGGCCTGTACATCAGCCGTTGTCCTGTTTTTCCTGTTCCGTCTTCTCTTTTTTCTTTCCGTACAAAAACCGTTTGATCTTCATCGTCGGAGTGCGCTCAAACGGCTCTTCCTGCAATTCCACCGAAGAGATCTTGCTGTACGAGGAAAGGCTCCGGTTGACCTGAAGCCGAAGGTTGGCCAAATACTTTTTCGCCTCTTTCTTCGCGTCCTCCATGTTCATCGCCATCTGTTTGGCGTAGGAGTCCAGGTCAAGCTTGACCAACGCGCTCAGTCCGCCATCCTGGGCGACGACCAGGCTTTCCGTGACGAAATCCTGCTCGTTGATCAACGTCTCGATGATCTCCGGGTAGATGTTCTCCCCTCCGCTGCCCAGAATCATCGTCTTTGTCCGCCCACGAAGCCCCAGTCTTCCCCGCCGGTCCATTTTCCCCAGATCCCCGGTACGGAAGAATCCATCCTCGGTGAAGCTTTCCTTGTTCAACGCATCATTCTCATAGTAGCCGGTCATCACGTTGGGACCTTTGACGAGAATCTCCCCAACGCCCTCGGCATTGGGCTGGTCAAGTTTCACCGTCTCGCCAGGAACAATCCGGCCCAACATGTGCTTGTAATGTTCCGTGGGACCATGACCGCAAATCATCGGGCTGGTTTCCGTCAGGCCGTATCCTTCGGCATAGGGGAACTTCGCGTCCCGCAGGAACGACTCAACCGTCTTGTCAAGCGGAGCGCCACCGATACCATAGAACTTCAGTTTTCCCCCGAAGGCCAGTTTGATCTTCCGTCCGACGATCCGGTAAATGAACTTGCGCATCGGTGGGAAGAACAGCCACCGTTTCAGTTTCGGGTTCTCAAGCACCGGCTTGACGGAACTCTTGTACACCTTCTCCATCAAAAGCGGCACCGTCATGATGATCTGCGGCCGCACCTCGGCCAACGCGGGCATCAGGATTGAGGGTGCCGGCATCCGTCCCAGATAGACGATATGGCAACCACAGAGAAGCGGAAGGACCTGTCCGGTGGTGAATTCATACACATGGCTCATCGGAAGAATGGACAGGACGTGATAGCCTGGTTTCAACAGGAAGAACAGGTCGGTGCACACATCAGCGTTCCACACCAGGTTGCGATGGGTGAGCAGCACGCCTTTGCTTCTGCCGGTAGTCCCACTGGTGAAGATCAGACTGGCGAGATCCTCTTCGCTGGGCGCTGACTCCTCCCACCTGCGGATTGAATCCTGTTTCGGCTTGTACCGGGACATGTCGTTTCCCGGCGCTTTGGCAAAGTCCTTTTTGTCCGTCAAATCGGCGAAGAACGGCCGGGGAATCTCAAACAGATCCTCCAGACGGACCAGACGCATCCCTTCCTTCAGCCCGGGCTTGACCTTCTCAAACTGTTTTTCCGCCACGGCAACCATCTTTACGTTGCTCACCGTGATGATGTTCTGGATGTCATCCGCGGAAAATTCCGGCAACACGGGAACGGCGACGATCCCCACCCCGGTGGCGCCCAGATACAGGACAAACCACGAAGGACAGCTTTCCCCGATGATCGCAATCCGGTCCCCTTTGGACAGGCCAGTGTCCAGCAGATACATGCCGACACTCCGGCTCATTCGATTGAGTTCCGTGTAGGTGATCTCGCTGCGCTCATCGCGCCATACGCTGAGCGCGACGCGGTGTCCATACCGGCTCTCCGCGCAGGTGATGACCGAGCGCATGGTGTACGCATCAACCAATTTGGGTCGCAACCCGTCACTCCTCTTGATGCGTTTGATCCGCTGTTTGGTCCAGCGAATTTTTTTTCCCTTCCCTTTGCTCATCCTACGCTCCCTTGGTATGTTTTCCCTTTCTCACATACGGTAAACGGCCTGAGATATCTGCTTTCCACCTGCCGCTCCAGCAACATGGGATCATTGTTGGTGTCGGACAGATGGACGAAATAGACATGGGAACCATGAAACCCGCTCTCCGTAAGGAACGTCAAGGCCTGGTCATTGGACAAATGACCCCATGCTCCGGCAATTCTTCGTTTCAACATCGGGGGATATGGACCTTTGTCCAGCATCTGTGCATCGTAATTCGCTTCCAGGAACAGTACATCGGCTTCTTTGGCTTCCTCCCGCTGGGTATCAGAGCACACTCCGGTATCGGAAAGCACCATGAACCGCTCATTTCCTTGGGTAATGGACCATCCCACTGAACCACCTGAGTCATGGCTGGTGGGAAAACAATGCACGGAAAATGGTCCGATAGGAAAACTTACCCCGTGAGGGACCAACCGCACCGTGTCGGAAGGCAACCCCAAACGGGCAAAGACAATGGCTTCTTTCACGGGCGTATCCTGCGCGAAATAGACGGGAAGCCCGGTCTGCCGAGCCAACGTTCCGATGCCTCGCACATGATCTGGATGCAGATGGGTGGCACACACCCCCACCACACTGGCAAACGGAATGGACACCGACGCCAACCTGCGCTTCAACTCTGCCAGGCTGTACCCTTGATCGACCAACAATGTCGATCGTCCGTCATAAAACGCGTAACTGTTTCCGCTGGATCCGCTGCCAAGCACGGCATACCGGATGCTGCTCCCTCGTTCCATACTTGCTATTATCGTGACAGACCAGGAAAAAAGCAAGTTTTATCCTGACACTTACCCATGAATACGTCAAATTAAATTTTTCTAGCCAATTCTCACTATTCCTTCGGTGTTGTGCTTGCCGGGTGATTCGTGTACAATCGGGGCATTCACAAAGGGGTTTCATCTATGTTGCAAACTCGTATCAAGACACTGCTCTCACGGGAGCCGGGTGATGAGATTGTTACGGCCGAAGGTTGGGTGCGCACCAAGCGCGACAGCAAGAACGTCTGTTTTCTTGAAGTCAATGATGGTTCCTGTCTCAAGGGACTGCAGGTGGTCGTCGACCGCACCACATTCCAGAATGACGCACTCCTTTCTTCCATCACAACCGGAGCTTCCGTCATTTGCAAGGGGAAAATCGTCAAAAGTCTGGGCGGCGTACAGCCAGTGGAGATGCAAAGCAATGACATCATGCTGGTCGGTTCCTGCCCCAACGATTATCCGTTGCAGAAGAAATTCCAGACGCTGGAGTACCTCAGGGACATCGCGCACCTGCGCAGCCGCACCAATACCATCGGAGCGGTGGCAAGAGTCCGCAATACCCTTGCCTACGCGACCCATCGGTTCTTTCAGGAAAACGGTTTCGTCTACGTCAACACCCCGATCATCAGCGCAAGTGACGCCGAGGGCGCCGGAGAACAGTTCACCGTCACCACGCTGGATCTTCGCAATGTGCCAAAGACCCCGGAGGGAAACGTCGATTATTCCAAGGATTTCTTCGGAAAGATGGCGAAGCTTACCGTAAGCGGCCAGCTTGAGGGGGAAACCTACGCCACCAGCATGAAGAACATCTACACGTTCGGGCCGACGTTCCGTTCGGAGAACAGCGTGACCAAGCGTCACCTGGCCGAGTTCTGGATGATCGAGCCGGAAATGGCCTTCTGTGACATCGAAGGGGACATGGATGTCGCCCAAGCATATCTGAAGTTCCTGTTCAAGGCGGCATTGGAGGAGAATGGCGAGGATCTGGCGTTCTTCGAGAAACGGGTTGAGCCGAACATCATCAAGACGCTGACCCACGTGGTGGAGACGCCATTCGCCCACATGACGTACACCGACGCCATCAAGGAATTGGTACCGCACAACGCCGAATTCGAATTCCCCGTCCATTGGGGAAGCGATATCCAGACGGAACACGAGCGGTTCCTTACCGAACAGGTCTGCAAATCCCCGGTGATCGTCACCGACTATCCCAAGGAGATCAAATCGTTCTACATGAAGCAGAATGATGATGGCAAGACGGTGCGCGGCATGGACGTGCTCGTCCCGCGTCTGGGAGAGATCATCGGCGGCAGCGAACGTGAGGTGGATTACGACAAGCTGGTGGCGCGGATGAATGAATTGCACATGAAGCAGGACGAATACTGGTGGTACCTGGACCTGCGCAAGTATGGATCGGTGCCTCACAGTGGTTTCGGCCTCGGTTTCGAGCGCGCCGTGATGTACGTCACCGGCATGCAGAACATCCGTGACGTCATTCCATACCCCAGGGCGGTGGGGCAAGCGGAATTCTGATGGCATCCGCCCTTTGGAATCCATGGCACGGATGTGTCAAGTACTCCGAAGGGTGCATGCATTGTTATGTCTACCGAAGGGACCAGAGCGTCGGACGGGACGCTTCCGTCGTCACGCGCACCAAGCAGTTCGACCTGCCGCTTCGCAAGAACCGCCACGGAATCTTCACGCTGACCAAGAAAGACAATCCCGTCTACACCTGCATGACCAGCGATTTCTTCCTGGACAAGGCCGATCCCTGGCGGGAAGAAGCATGGAAGATCATCCGCTACCGCTCTGACCTTTCCTTCATCATCATCACCAAACGGATCGTCCGTTTCACGTCCTGCGTCCCCCGGATTGGGGGGATGGCTACCCCAACGTCACCATCATGTGCACCGTAGAAAACCAAAAGCAGGCGGATATCCGGCTTCCCGTGTTCCTCGCCGTCCCGATCCGGCACAAGGCGGTGATCTGCGAACCCTTGCTCGGCCCCATCCAGCTGCAACCATACCTGGACGGCCGGATCCAATCCGTCACGGTGGGAGGAGAAAGCGGGGATGACGGACGGATCTGCGACTATCGTTGGGTGTTGTCTCTCCGCGAACAATGCGTCCAAACGCGTACGCCGTTCCGTTTCAAGCAGACAGGCACCCGGTTCGTCAAGGATGGCAAAGGGTATTTGATCCACCGTGAACTGCAGGAGAGCCAGGCAAGGAAAGCAGGTATTGATTGGGATCCCTCCTAACAGATGTGGTACAGGGCGGCTTTTCCGCTGCTGACCATCTGCGGGGTGGAATGCACCTTGAACTTGGCGAACAGCTGTTTCTTGTGGGCGTTGACCGTCGCGACGGTAATGCCCAGGTGCTGGGCGACTTCCTTGACGGAGAAACCGGTCATCAACAGCTGGCAGACTTCCTGTTCCCGGGGCGTCAGGTAGACCTGTTCCCGTTCCAGCACCGCGTCCCTGCCTTGGATCAACGCGGTGATGCGCTCCTCCAGCCGGAATTCAGGATCATCACAGCCAGCGTACCAGAGCCGCTCGTTCCGTTCCAGGGATACCAAACGGAAGCGGATGTCATCCACCAGCACCAGCAGAGGCCTTTGGCACATATCGGCAAGCAGTGGGATGTCACGGTACAACTGGAGCGCCTTGGCGCATCGCACCACGTACAAGGCGTATTCCCCCTCAAGCGACGAGCCCGCGCCATAGGACAGCAGGACGTGACGATACCGGGTAACCCGGTCAAACAACCGATGGAAAAACAGGGAATCCTCCGGAGCAAGACATACACAACCTATCGCTTCTCTCATGCCCCTTCGTACCAGCGAAAAGGGTTTTCCGGTCTATCACAGATGGGCGAACGTCCGATCCAGCGCGTCGGCGAACGCTTTGACCTGTCCTGAGGACAGGGGCCGGGATTTTTCTTCCAGCACGCCCCACTCCCGCAGCAACATATTGGCGTCCCGTTCCGACTTTCGCGCGCCGGCGTTCTCCTTGGTATACACCCCACCCCGGTCATCCAGCACGATGGCGCCCTTCTCCACCAGGCGGTAGGCCAGCGGAATATCATGGGTGACGGCGAGACAAGGAACAGTGATGTGTTCGACCAGGTAATCATCCGCGCTGTTCATGCCGGTCGGGACGGTCATCTGGGAGATCACGCCTTTGATGGCTCGGAGCGCCTCAGGATCGGTCACCCCGCTCGTCTCCGCCTCCATCCGGCGTTGGTGGGTGTCCTGTTCCGAAGCGTCCCGCACATCCTTCAGGACACGGTCAGCGACAAACAGCGTCGGGATGGCGTGCTTTCGGGCAAAGCGAAGGATGATGGCGCGGATCGGGACCGGTACGGAATCGGCGTCCACGTACAGACAGAGGTCAGCCAATGGTGATCACCACCTGGATCGTCTGATCCTGGAGTTTGATCCGCACGATGCCTGTTCCCGAAGCTCCGGTCGTCCGGACATAGATGCCTCCGACGCCGCCGATGGTAGCGTCCATCACGGGAGAGAGCAACGAAAGCGGGCCTTCCGTTTCCACCAGGTACGGTTCAAACGCGTACGGCGACGGCAGCGTCATCCCTTCCTTTCCGATGGTCAGGATTACCGGGATCACCTGATAGGTTTCTCTCAGTCTCACTTCCGTCCGCTCTGGCGTGGCCCGAACCACACGTTTCTGGTCAGGCCCATAGATTTCGGACGCGACGACCTCTTTTCCGATCACTCCTTCCAGTTTCCAGACCGATTTGCGCGGCCGGTCCATCCCGAAATACCGGTTGCCCAATTCCAGGACATCCTTTCGTTCCAGATGGTACCGTTTGCACAACGTGGAATACACCAGCTTGTCACTCAGCGTGAACGTGCCTTTGGACAATCGGGACTTGCAGAGCAACCGGGCGATGGCCTTCTGGTCTTTCGCGCTGAATTTCGTCTCATCCGTGATGGTCTCCCCGATAGGGTCGTCAATGAACACCGGTGGATGCGGTACATGGGGATACTCCTTCCGGGCCGGATAGAAGGTATTGACGAAGCGTCCGTCACGATACAGGTTGACGAAGTCGCAATTGGTCGCCACCACCCAGGGAAGATCCTTCATCGCCGGCGTATCACCAGCGTCAAACGTTTGGGAGGATACCAGCACCGGATGTTTCTCCTGCTGGCTGATGTAGGCGTACGCGGCGAATTTCGGGTATCGGTTCTGGTCACACACCCCATGGTAGCAGATGCCGTCCCCGCTTCCGAAGTTGCTGTGGGTCGGATAATCGACAAAACACCATCCGATGGCCCCACTGATGCGGTCACTGGAAAACGCGCTCTCCAGAACAGCCATGTGCCGGAGATACTGCTCGGTCCGGACCATCTGGGCGTCAAACCGCTTGGTGGGGAACATGTGCCCGTTGTGTTCGGTCACCAGGTATGGCGCGTTGACCCGTGGCTGGAGCAATCCCTGTCCGGTTCCCGCGTGGGAGAAATCATTGTACGTGTAGACGTCCTCCAGCAGGTTGCTGGACAGGAAGTTCCGCACCCCGCACGTCTGCCGGACAGGATCCAGCTGGTGGGCCAGCGCATTGGTTTTCCGGTACAACTCGTCATCATCCAACGATTCGTTGATCCGCACGCCCCACAGCACAATGGAGGGATGATTGATGTCCCTTCGGATCATGTCCTCCACGTTTTTCATGCATCGCTCCCGCCACAAGGGATCAGAACCGATATGCTGCCAACCGGGAATCTCCTCCAGCACCAACAATCCGACACGGTCACAGGCGTCAAGGAACGCCGGGCTTTGCGGGTAATGGCTGGTACGCACGATGTTCAATCCCATCGCCTTGAGCATTTCGGCGTCATGCGCCTGATTCTCCTCCGGCATGGCGTATCCCACGTAGGGATAATTCTGATGGCGGTCCAATCCGACCAGTTTGATCCGCTTGCCGTTGAGGGAGAATCCGTTGAATGTGAATTCCGCTTTTCGGGCGCCAAACGAAATGGTCTGGTGGTCCTCACCGAAATCTGCGTCCAGCTGATACAGGTAAGGATCCCTCACATCCCACAATCGGAGGGAGAGATCCGAAAAATCAGCATGGGCGATGCCATCGGAAAGGGTCGCGTCGCTCTGGGCGATGATGGTTTGTCCATCACGAAGCCGAAGCCGGACGATGCCATCCGGACGTGTGGCGTGCATGCGGACGGAGACGGTTTTTCCATCGGCGCTGTCCGCGGCAAGAAAATCCAGCCGCGCGATGGGACGGGTCAGGAACGTTACGTTACGGTAGATGCCGCCGAAGGCGAGATAATCCACCGCGCCGCCGAACGGAGGGACCAGGGGATCCTCATGGGTATCCACCTTCACCACCAGCATCCCTTCCTCATCGGGAAGCACCACGTCAAACGGAGTGTACGCTCCTTGGTGCGTTGCCAGTGTCTTCCCTTGGAAGGATACAACGGCATCCACACCCACTCCCTCAAATCGCGCGACCCGCTCCCACCCCGGCTTGGCGGGAAGGGAGACCGTTTTCCGGTATGTGCCTATCGTCCATACCTTCTTTTCATCGCCATCGTGAAACGGGAAAGGTGTCGGATTATGTGGGATGTCCACCTCTTCCCAATCCTCGTCAGAGAAGGTGGGAAGAAGGTATGAATCCTCAAAACCTGCATGATATTTCCATCGGTTGTTCATACTCCCTATGGTATACCGAACCGTCCCGCTCTGGCAACGAATCGCTTGCCACAAGAAAGGACTTTCCGCTATTGTATGAAATGAAAAAGGAGTGTTTACTCATGAATGTATCTGTATTACAACAGGCGCGATTCGGGTATCAGCCGAAATTACCCGTGATCCTGCGCAAGCCGATCACCACCATCAAGCCGGTCCCCGGTGCACCGACCCAAAGTATTGCGGACCAAAAGGAAATCAAGAAATTGTTCCCTCATACCTATGGTCTTCCCAAAGTATCCATTCAGGAAGAAGCCAACCCGGTATGCGGAAAACCACGGAACATCGGCGTGATCCTTTCCGGTGGGCAGGCCCCCGGCGGACACAACGTCATCAGCGGGTTGTTTGACGCGTTGAAACAGGCAAACCCTCAAAGCAGATTGTTTGGATTCCTTGGTGGCCCCAGTGGAATCACCGATGACAAATACATGGAGATTACGGAGGAACTGCTGAAAGAATACCGCAACACAGGTGGGTTCGACATCATCGGAAGCGGAAGAACCAAACTGGAGACGGAAGCGCAATTCCAACAGTGCACCGAGGTTTGCCGGAAGCATGACATCAGCGCCATCGTGATCATCGGTGGAGATGACTCCAACACCAACGCCGCGGTGCTCGCCGAGTATTTCATGCAGCATGACGTCGGGGTGCAGGT
Source organism: Sphaerochaeta sp. (assembly GCA_022482495.1). Taxonomy (NCBI): domain Bacteria; kingdom Pseudomonadati; phylum Spirochaetota; class Spirochaetia; order Spirochaetales; family Sphaerochaetaceae; genus Sphaerochaeta; species Sphaerochaeta sp. The sequence continues at coordinate 44,210 of JAKVPA010000009.1, forward strand.
CATTGGATGCCCCAAGACGATTGACGGAGATCTGAAGAACGAGAACATCGAGATTTCCTTCGGGTTCGATACCGCCACCAAGACGTACAGCGAGGTGATCGGGAACATCGAGCGGGACGCCAACAGCGCAAAGAAGTATTGGCACTTCATCAAGCTGATGGGCCGCTCCGCAAGCCATATCGCGTTGGAATGCGCGCTGCAAACCCACCCCAACATCTGTCTGATCGGCGAAGAGGTCCAGGAAAAGCGGCAGTCTCTTTCCCAGATCGTCAATTCCATCGCCGACGTGGTGGAAGCAAGGGCGGAGGATGGCAACAACTTCGGAGTGGTGCTTGTCCCGGAAGGCCTGATCGAGTTCATTCCTGAAATGGGTGAGGTGATCGAGGAGATCAACGATCTTTTGGCAAAGGAAGCGACCGCCTACGCGGCATGCGATGGGGAGACGGAGCAGTTCGCCTTCATCAGCAGCAATCTGCAACCCAAAAGCCAGACGGTGTTCAATCTCCTGCCGGCCGGCATCAAGAAACAGTTGTTGATGGATCGCGACCCGCACGGCAACGTCCAGGTTTCCCGAATCGAGACGGAGAAGTTGCTGGCGGAAATGGTTGGAAACGAACTGGACAAGCGGAAGAAAAAAGGAACCTATGTGGGTAAGTATTCCGCGTTGACCCATTTCTTCGGGTACGAAGGCAGATGCGCCTTCCCATCCAATTTTGACGCGGATTACTGCTACGCCCTCGGGTACAACGCGTTTGTCTTGATCGCAAGCGGTCTGACAGGGTACATGTCCAGCATCACCAAACTCCACAGTGGTGTGGACAACTGGCAGGCGGGAGGAATCCCATCACCATGATGTTCAACATGGAAGTGCGCAACGGGGAGAAAAAGCCGGTCATCCGCAAAGCGTTGGTAGATCTGAACGGAAAACCGTTCACCTATTTCGCGGCTCATCGCGCCGAATGGGCACGGCAGACTTGCTTCACCTATCCAGGCCCCGTCCAATACTGGGGACCGGTGGAGGTGTGCGACGCCACAACGATCACGCTGAATCTGGAGCAATCCACCTGAAAGACGAAAACGATCAACCAGCCGGCCGGAAACGGCCGGCTTCTTTATCTCCACGTCCCGTTGTTGTGCTATACTCTTGGACGGAGGCTTGCCATGCATACCCTGTCATTCTCCGGAATCTGGAGGCTCTCACCCCGTGACCCTCACGCGGTGGCTCCGTTCACCCGTTTCTTCCTTGATCACCCTTCCGTGCCATGCGCCCTTCCCGGCGATGTGCACGCGGCCCTGCTCACCCAGGAAATCATCCCCGACCCCTATTACGGCACCAATGAGAATGATGTGCTGTGGGTTGGCCGGAACGACTGGGTCATGGAACGGGAATTCACCCTGTCCAACGATGATCTTTCCGTGAAGCACGCCATCCTGACGTTCACCATGGCCGACACCATCATTACCGTACAAGTCAACGGGACGGTTGTCGGGACGATGGACAACCAGTTCCGGCGATATCGGTTTGACGTGCGGCCCCTGCTTCATGAAGGGACGAACACCATTTCCCTGACCTTTCGCAGCTCCGAAAAGGAAGCGTTGGATCGGGCATCCCGTCTGAAATACCCTATTCCATTCTCCGAATATCCCAACGGCTCCCCCCATCGGAACCTGGTGCGTAAGGCGCAGTTCAGCGGAGGTTGGGACTGGGGTCCCTGCATCCTTTCCATGGGAGTGTATCAGGACATCACGTTGGCGTTGACCGACCAGTTTCTTATTGAGTCGGTACAGACGGATCTTCAGGAAACATCAGAAACATCGTTCGATGTCATCATCCATGTGATCATCGACTCCTTCTCGGAAGGAACCTATCCGATGGATGCCACCATTGCCGGAGCTCACCAAGAAGGATCGGTGGCGGTTCATGAAGGACGCAACCGCGTCACGTTCCACCTCTCCTGCCAACACATCGAACGATGGTGGCCGCATGGGGAAGGGAAACAACCGCTGTATCCCCTCACCCTCCATTTGGGAGACCAGACGGTGGACAAGCGGATCGGCTTCCGCACCATCAAGGTCAATACGGAAGGCGGTGGCGTGACGTTTCTGGTCAATGGCAGGCCCATCTACGCCAAAGGCGCCAACTGGATCCCGCTGGACGCCATTCCGTCACGCATCACACCCCAGCGGTACGAATATCTTTTGGAGAGCGCCGTGCAGGCAAACTGCAACATGCTTCGTCTGTGGGGCGGCGGGTTCTTTGAGCATGACGCCTTCTATGATCTGTGTGACGAGAAAGGCCTGTTGATCTGGCACGACCTGATGTTCGGCTGCTCCATGTATCCATCCGACGAAGAGTTCCTTTCCTCGGTGGAAGCGGAACTTCGCTACCAGATCCCACGCTTGGCCGATCACCCATCCATCGCGCTGTGGTGCGGCAACAACGAGGATCTCGGGGCGATCAGCTGGTACGAGGAATCCCGGAAGAACCGGGACCGGTACGTCATCGACTATGACCGGCTGAACCACGGAACGGTGGAACGGGTGGTCAAGGAATTGGATCCCAATCGGATGTTCTGGCCATCCAGTCCGTCGGCGGGCGTGGATGATTTCTCCGACAACTGGCACAATGACCAGAAAGGGGACATGCACTTCTGGTCCGTCTGGCATGAAGGCAAGCCGTTTGAGGCGTACTATTCCATCAAGCCCCGGTTTGTCAGCGAGTTCGGTTACCAGAGTTTCCCTGCCCTGTCCACCATCGAGACATACTGCCCTGACAGCCAGCTGAACCTCACCAGCCCGGTGATGGAACACCATCAGAAAAACCCCAGCGGCAACAGCATCATCATCGGAAACTTCACCCGGTATTTCCGGATGCCAAGTGGTCTGGGCAACATGGTGTATCTCTCCCAATGCCAGCAGGCGCTGGCGATGAAGATGGCCTGTGAGTACTTCCGTTCCCTTCGCCCCCATTGCATGGGCAGCTTGATATGGCAACTGGATGATGACTGGCCGGTGGCCAGCTGGTCATCCATTGACTACACCGGGAAATGGAAGGCGCTGCACTATGCCATGCGCAGGTTCTACGCGCCTGTGACGCCCATCGCAATCCGGAGGGATGATGGGTCGGTGGATGTGTTTGTCTCCAACGATACCCAAAAGACGCTTTCCCAGGCAAAGATCGAGGTAAAATGCGCTTCGTTTGGAGGGGAAAAACGGTTTGCAAAAGCGTTCACGCTGGATATCCCTCCCGCGTCATCCACCCCTGTCTGCACGTTGCCTTCGTCTCTTTTGGATTCCGTCAGGACAGAAGCGTTCCTGTATGTGAAACTGAAGTGCAATGACCTGTACGCGGAAAACACGTTGTTCCTGGACCTTCCCAAACATTGCGCCTTGGAGGACCCGGCGCTGACGGTTTCCGTCCAACAGGCAGAAGCTGGTTTCTTGGTGACGCTCCGATGCGAAAAGCCGGCGTTCTGGGTGACGCTGGACGCGGGTCAGACCAACGGAATCTTCTCCGACAACTGGTTTGACATGCGTCCGACGGGAGAGAAGCAGGTATGGTTCCATACCAACGATCGCATCTCCGTTTCGGAGTTCCAGGAACGCCTCTCCGTATATCACCTGTACGAAAGCGGGAGATGATCAATCCCAGAGCTCAACGTGGGGGCTGTTCCAACAGTCTGAGGTTATCAGACGTCATGGGAACAGCCGCTTTCGTATGTTCTCAAGAAGCGATCAAGACAAAAACAGACCAATCCATACGCCTTGTATTTCATGGTCTGCTTTCATGATCGCGCGTGGCGTCAGTCGATGCTGGTTTCCTTCTCCTGCAATTCCAAGGCCGCGACTTGTGCGTCGGTCAGGAATGCGGACGGAGCAGGCTCGGCTCCCTGTTTCCACTGGATCAGATTGACGAGGAAGAAGGTCGCCGCGCCGACCGCGCATCCGAAGACCACTGGCAGGATGCCGAGGTAGAATCCCCCCTTGGAGAGAAACTGCCAGACGATGACGCCGATGGTACCGGTGATGATCGACAACTGTCCGGAGCTTTTCGTAGCGCGAGGGACAACCATCCCCAGGCCATAAGCCGCGAACGGACCGGAGCAACGGATGGCAAAGGCGAAGGTGTTCATCGTAATGATGTCTACCCCACCAAGGGATATCGCCATGGCGATCAAGCAGGCGATGACGTTGCACAGCCGGGTGGCGAAGATCACCTGCTTGTCTGTCAGTGGCCTGTCGGCCCTGAAATACTTCATGTAGATGTCACGGATGAACATCGTCGACATGCACAGCAGGTTCGAGTCGGCCGAACTCATCGTCGCGGAAATGATTGCCGCCGAAACAAACCCGGTGATGAATGTCGGCGCGAAATGCTCGGTGACGTCCATCATCGCGGTCGCTCCGGTGATGCCGGGAATCTGGTCCTTCATCGCGAGGGCCGCAAGACCGAGCAAAGTGGGGAAAAACGCCATCGCGGCCATCAGCAGTCCAGACAGCAGCGACGCATTGCGGGCGGTCTTCTCATCCTTGGCTGTCTCAAAACGGCTGATCATCTCAGGACCAGAAAGGAACGTGCAGAAATAGTTGAAGATGTATCCGATGATGACGACCCAGCCGATCTTTGTGATGTCCAGCTGCGAAGCGGGAAGTTTTGCGGACAGCGCATCCCAGCCTCCGCACCCATGGATGACAATCGGTGTGGCGATGGCGAGTCCGACGAGGATGATGATGAACTGGACCAAGTCGGATATCTGGTCGGCGATCATGCCTCCGAGTGTCGTATAGAGAATGACGACGATGCCCGCGATGATCAGACAAACGTTCAGCGGGATGCCCGTCAATGTGGTGATGACCGCACCTGAGGCGGCGATCTGTGACGATGTCAGGCAAAACAATGCCAAGATGTTCAACACGGCGGAGAACGTCGCGCTCGGCTTTCCGAAACGCCGCTCAATGACTTCCGGAATCGTCACGGCCATCGTCTTACGGATCTTCGGCGCGAAATAGGCAAGCGGAATCATCGCGATCGACGCGGCAAGCACATACCAGACGGCACTCATGCCCCAACTTCCGAAGGCCTTGTTCGCCAACCCAGTCGTCGAGCCACCACCGATATTGTTGGCGGACAGCGAGAAGGCCACCATGAACAAGCCCATCCGTCGTCCCGCGATCATGTAGTCCTTGCTGCTCTTGATCTTCAGTTTGCCGACGATGTAGCCGATTACCAGCATTCCAATCAGGTACACACCGACGATCAGAAGCGCTCCACTGTTGATTTCCATACTCTTCTCCCCAAACAGTAAGTTATATTGTGATGGGAACAGCGTATCACGACATTTTGACAAGGAAAATGGTGAATTTTGAGATTTCAAACACGAATCTTACGATTTTACCACCAAGAACTGAGAGCTATTCCACCACAGCGCTTGAAGTACGGCGAACGAGCAATCTAAGGATATCTTTTGGATCTTGGATAGGAAACCACAAACAAAAAAAAGCCCGCAGGTGTTGCCCTGCGGGTGAAAGAACAATGGAACGTCGTTACTGGGGGTTTGCGGCTTTCCAAGCTTCCCAAGCAGCCTGAACTTCTTTGGCGACCTGAGCAGGAGTCTTGGTTCCAAGACCGATGTTCTGAAGTCCATCGTTGATGACGTTGTACACATCACCAGCAAGCACACCGTCGATAACCGGGGTGATGGTCGTGTACTTGTTGTAGTACGCGGCACGCTTGGTGATGAACGGCTCGAGGTTGTTGTCCTTGGCTACCTTGGCGACGTCGATCGTCTTCAGGGACGGGAACGAAGCGCCGGTGGTCAGACGGTAGGTCTGCACATACTCGCCTTCCAGGAACTTGATCAATCTCCACGCAGCCGCTTCTTTGGCCGATCCATCGGGAATCGAGGAGCTCATGCCCCAACCAGTTCCGACGACACCAGAGTTGGAATCATGGATGATCTCACCAGGAAGAGCCGGCATAGCCATCAACTCGAACTCGTTCTGCTGGCGCTCCGGACTGATCAGACCCTGTCCGGTGGTGATATCCGTCTGGAAGCTCGCCGTTGACCAGTCGCCGTCGATGTAGAACGCGGCCAGATTGGACGCGAACGCGCCACGAGAAGAACCGTATCCGCTCTGCAGACTGTTGCGGTTGATCATGCCACTCTTGTACATGTCATCGATCAGGTTCAGGGAATCCAGGAACCACTTGTCGGTGAACTTGATCTCGCCGTTGGCAAGCCTGGTATACCAGTCCGTCCCGCCGTAGCGGCCTACGACCAGAGAGAACAAGCAGGACTGCATTACCCACGCATCCTTGTTGTCCATGGCGATCAGATCGATGCCCTTGGCCTTCAACGCTGGGATCATCGCCTTCATGTCCTCATAGGTCTTCGGAACTTCAAATCCGTTGTCCTTCAGGAGTTTGGTGTTGACATACAGCATGTTGGTCGTCGTGATGCCGTTGGGAAGCTCGCCAAGATATCCGGCGAACTGCGGGGCAAGCGCGGCGGGATTATACTTGTCGACCAATCCATCCTTTTTCAGGAACGGCATCAAATCCTTGACGCTGTGGGTGGTATGCAGACTGGTGGATCTTCCACTCGGCCACATATAGATGACATCAGGAACCTGACCAGCGGCGATGTACGCCTCGGTCTTCTGATGGAACGGTTCGTTGAACAGATCCTCACGGACAAGCTTGATGTCCGGATTGTCTTTTGCGAACTTGTCCCAGATCATCGTGACCTCGTTCGCGCTGTTCGGTTCAGACATATCGAGATAATTCAGAACCGTCAATGTGATCGGCTCTCCCGCTTTCGTTTCCGTGGTCGCAGCCGGCGCGCTTTCCTTGGTTCCCTGGGAGAACACGGGGATTGCTGCCATCAGCAATGCCAAGCAAACAACAAGACCCTTTTTCAAACCTGTCATTTTCACTCCTCCTATGACAAATTCTTGTGATATGCAAATTAGTTCATACATTGTACAAACTAATTTTACCATCGTTCTGGTGAGCTGTAAACAAAATTCGTATCAACTCACCCCTTGACCGCGCCGGCGCTGACGCCTTTGGTGATCTCCTTGTGGAACACCGCGTAGAACGCCAGCATCGGGATCAATCCAATGACCAACGAGGCGAACTGTTTGCCGAAGTCACTGGACAGAGCGCCAGCGAATTTCTGCACACCGACCGGAAGGCTCTTCAGGCTTTCCTTGCTGGTCAGAATGTTGATCAACATGAATTCGTTCCATGTCCCGGTAACCGTCATGATCGCCACCGTCGTGGCCACCGGAGCGGCCATCGGCACGATGATCGCCCCGAAAATCTTGAAGTAGGTGGCGCCATCGATACGGGCCGATTCCACCAACGCGGTGGGGATGCTCTTGATGTACTCCGTACAGAGGTAGATGCCCATCGGCATGGCGATGCCGATGTAGGGGATCAATACGCCCAGACGGGTATTGTACAGATGCGCCCAGTTGGCCAGCAGGAACAACGGAACCATGATGGACTGGAGCGTCAGCAGCAGCCCGATGACGAAGGAACCGTGCAAAAACGGCGTCGCCTTGTTTGCGATTTTGGCGAACGCGAAACTGGCCATCATGCTGAAGATCAACGTGACGACGGTGGTGATGCCGGTGTAGATGACGCTGTTCATGATCATCGTGGGGAAGTTGCCTTTCACCCACGCGTAGGTGTAGTTCAGCGTCGTCCATTTCTTGGGGAATCCCAAACGGTTCAGCTGGAACTCCGTGGTGGTCTTGAAGCTGTTCAACACCAACCAGATCAACGGATACAGCGCAAGAACGGTAAAAGCCAGCAATACCAGATACGCCACAAACAATCCGATGCGAGAGGTCACTGACCGTTTGTCCTTGATGTTCGCCATAGGTTATTCCCTCCCCCCGAATTTGTTCTCCGCCAGCTTGGTAAGGCCGATCAACAGGAAGCTGATGGCCACCATCACCGTACTGATGGCGTTTGCCATCGGGTAATCCGGCGCGTTGATGAACGCCTTGTCATACATGTAGACGGAGAGAACCGACGTCCGGTGAGCCGGACCTCCGGCGGTCATGACGTAGATCAAATCAAAGCTCTTCAAGCTTCCGCTGATGGCCAGGATGGCGCTGGTGACGATGACACCGGAGAGCGCGGGCAGAATGATGTACCGGAGCGCCTGCATCTCGCTGGCACCATCAATCTTCGCCGCCTCAATGATCGAACTGTCAATCTTCTGCAAGTTGGCGATGAAGATGATCAGGTAGTTGCCGGTGTACATCCACAGGATGACGAACAACACCGGCGCCATCGGATGATTGACCGACCCTTGGTACACATAATCCGGTTTGAACATCTTCACCAGTTCCGGGTACGCGCCACGCGGCGAGAAAAACGCGCTCCACAAAATACCGATGACAACGGTGGAGATGACGCACGGCAGGAAGATCATCGACTGGAAGAAATCCGCCGCCTTGACGATGCCGCGATACAGGATGTAGGCCAGAATGAAACCAAGCGGAATCTGCCCGAACACGGAGATCAAGACGATCCACATGTTGTTTTTCAGCGCCATGTAGAAGTACGGATCATGGAACAACACCTTGTACTTGTAGAAGCCGACCAGCTTCCATGGCACCTTGGCGCCAAACAGTTTGCCCCCTTTGAAGTTGCTTACCGAAAGCAAAATGGAGACAACTGTCGGAAACGCCAGCACGAGGAAATAAATTAGAAACCCCGGCAGCACCAGCATCCAGTACGCGGTGCGTTGCTCCCGCAAGGAGCTTTTCATCGTCGCATGTTTTTCAATCATCTTCTTCCCTCTTTTGGTATCCATGCTGCATGGAACGTTTCGACTGCGCCAACACGTCATCCCACGTGAAATGGCACCGATTTTCCATCTCGGTAAGTTCCGGAACGGAAAACAATTTCTCAAGGAACATCAACGCCGCGCCTTCCGCCACTACGGTATCCTCCGCGTTGCAGACAAGCGTACAGCCCACCTTTTTCAATACCGCTTTGAACTGGGGGCACCTGCGTTCCATCATGGAATCCAGCCGCGCCTGGTCACTGAACGGTTGTCCATGGATGAACACGGTGCGGGGATCCAGGACGGAAACGACGGGAACCAGCGAGGCGAACAGATCGGCCATCCAGGATTCCCACGCTTCCGGTTCACTGGCGGAGCGGACCAACACATCACGGTCAAGACCGGTCTGTCCAAGGTTGTCCCCTCTCCACGAAAGCGTACAGATCTCACCACTGGCATGGTGGCTGCCGGCGTAGATTTTTCTTCCCAGGCACAGGCCGATGCCCACACCGATGCCGCTGCGGTCACCGAACTGGTAACTGCCTTCATGATAATCGGCGATCACCGTAATGAAATCGCCAAGATCAATGCCACGGTGGTGGGCCATTTCCAGCCACGCGGTGCAATTGGCGTCGTTCTCGACGAACACCGGCACGTGATAGCGCTTATGAAAAAAGGAATAGCAATCGTAGTTATGCAATTTGAACGGTTCTGCGTACAGGATCACGCCATTATCCGCATTGACGATGCCAGGGATGCCGATGCATACGGCAAGAAGCGGAATTCCAACCTCTTCCACTTTCTCCAACGCGATCTTCATCAGGAACGTGAACACCCCATCGAAATCCACCTGGGGGATATTGCCACTCTGCTTCCACAGCACCGCTCCGGTGAGGTCAAGCAATACGGCGCGGTAGTGGGATGGCTGGATATCGAAACCAACCACACAACCGAAGGAGGGATTCAATCGAAGCGTGATGGGCTTTCTCCCGCCCTTGGACATGCCATCCCCCGTCTCCCCCTCATAGACGACGTTTTCGTCCAGCAATAGTGGAGATGATCGAAGTCACCGTGGAACGGTACAAGTCAAGCTGACGCGCGATCTCCACCCTGCTGATGCCAGGGTTCTTCCAGATCATCTGGCTGACCAGGGCGATGTTGGCGTTCTTCTGATAATTGTTGTTGTTTATTCGCATGACTTGTCCTATACTTACATTGCATCAGGCAGGAATTGTTCGTACCTTGTACAAACTAATGTACACCCTGTTCCCACCCCTGTCAACAAAAAAATACCGCGGAGGTTTTGCATGATTTCCTACAATTATCAGGTACCTGCGCATGAGTTGTTGCTTCCATCCCCCAAAAGCATGGAAGAATCCGGCGGCCTGCTCAAACTGCACCTGGGCAGCGCCTACGCCCTTGATGAATCATTCAGACCCCTCGCTCCCCTATTGGAATCCCAGCTGGGACTGAACGAGGGATGCGAGGATGTGCTGCTTGGCCGCTCACCCGAACCGCTTCCCAAGGAGGCGTATACCCTGAAGGTCACCAAAGAGCAGGTCGTCGCCAAGGCGAGCGACATCCACGGGATGTTCAACGCCATCCAGACGCTCCGCCAACTGTATCTGGCAAATGATGGCCTGATCCCCTGCTGTCGTATCGAGGATGCGCCGGCATTCCCATGGCGTGGGTTCATGCTGGATTGCTCCCGTCACTTTTTCCCGGTGGATGAGATCAAAAAGTTGATCGATGTGGCCGCGATGCATCATCTGAACGTCTTCCACTGGCATCTGACTGACGACCAAGGGTGGCGTTTCCCGGTACAAGGGTATCCCCGGCTGGAGGAGATCGCCAGCAAACGGGTTGACCACGCGTACACCGACGGCCGGACCTATGGTGGCTTCTACAGCGAAGCGGACATCAAGGATGTGGTCCAGTTTGCCGAGGAGCGGATGGTTACCGTCGTGCCGGAGATCGAATGCCCCGGCCACGCGAGCGCGCTGCTCGCCGCCTATCCGGAGCTGGGCTGTTCCGGCGGCCCCTACCATGTGCGTGACCAGTGGGGGATATTCCCCGAGGTGATGTGCCCGGGCGAAGAGAAGGTGTTTGCCTTCATGGAAGCCGCCTTGGACAGCCTGTGCAGGCTGTTCCCCGGCCCATACATCCACATTGGGGGGGATGAGTGCCCCCACACCGCGTGGAAAAGCTGTCCCAAATGCCAGAAACGGATGCGGGAGGAAGGAATCGCCAACGAGGATGAACTGCAGGGCTGGTTCACCACCAAGATCGCCGAAATGGTCCACGCCCGTGGGAAGCGGTGCATCGGTTGGGATGAGGTGTGGGAATTCGCCGCGAAGGACAGCCTTCCGGATGATTTGATCATCATGTCATGGAGAGGCGCCGAAGGAGGCGTTTCCGCGGCAAAGCAGGGACACCAGATCATCATGTGCCCCAATACGGAAGGCGTCTATCTGGATTACCGGCATACCAATGATCCCAACGAGCCGGGAAACCTGGGGGTCTCCACCATCATGCAGACGGCGCGGTTCGATCCCATCAAGGAAGGCGTGGACCGTTCTCTGGTATTGGGAGGACAAGGAAACCTTTGGACGGAGAAAGTGCCGTTCGGAAGGATGGCGGAGTATCTGTTCTACCCTCGTCTCGCTGTCATCGCCGAGCGTCTGTGGCAACCACAGGATCCGGCAGGGCTGCCCGACAAACTCTCCTGGGAAGGGAAGAAGCTGGACAAACTTGGCGTTCTCTCCTACCGGGGCCCGTTGGAATAAACGCCTTTGGACATGAAGAAACCTCCCCGTCATGAGGAGGTTTTTTCATCTTCACGAGCGCTTCTGGTATTTTTCCTGGAGCAGGTGATGTTCTCCATCCCGATAGATCAACAGGTTGAAGCCAACCTTGGTGATCACTTCCCCACCCACCTTGTCAGCGAGTTGGTGGCCGATCGTCTCCGCATCCTCTTTGTGGGATTGGAAACGCACCTTCACCAGTTCCTGCGCCTTCAGCGCCAGATCCAGATGCGCCGCGACACGATCATCAAAGCCGTTCTTCCCTACCATGACCACCGGGGAGAGCGTCTGCCCATAGTTCCGTAAAAACGCGCGAAAATCACTGTCCATAGGCGGAACGCTACTCCTTTTCTCCTGCTTGGTCTAGTCCTGGTACTGCTTAGTCACCAAAAAGCGCTTGACCTTTTTCGTCGAAGTCATCGGAAACGGCTCATCAACTACGGTGACCCGTTCGATCTTCTTGTAACTCTGCAGCTCCTTGTTCACTTCGGAGACAATCTCTTCCATCCGTTTCTGGATGAGCGCCTTGCCATCCTGGGGATGGGCGTCCATCACGCTCTTGGCGTACTTCTGGTCGGGATAGATCAACGCGCGGATTCCTTCGCTCTTCGTCTCCTTGTCGATCAGATACCCGATGACGCAGATCGTGTCGATCTCCTCGTACAGCTGGAAGTGGTCCTCAATCTCCTCGGGGAACACGTTCTTTCCGCCTTCGGTGACGATGATGTTCTTCGCCCGTCCGGTGAGGTAGAGGAATTTGTCCGCCCCGATGTGCCCGACATCTCCGGTATTCAGCCATCCATCATCGGAGAGCACCTCTTTGGTGGCTTCTTCGTTGTGGTAGTAGCCTTGCATGACGTTCGGTCCCTTGATGTAGATCAAGCCGTTGCCATCCTCATCGGGATCGACGATCTTCACCTCTTCCAACGGGAACGAACGTCCCACGCTGGTCAGTACGAAATGGTAGATCGGGTTCAGGTGGGTGATGGGGCTCGCCTCGGTAAGTCCATACCCCTGGACAAAGTCAATACCCAACTCGTTGAACATCCGGAACGTCGACGGGGGAAGAGGTCCTCCACCGCAGATGCAGATGCGGTTCTCCGCAAGTGAAAGCTGGGAGAGCAACGGTTTGAACATCTTCTTGCCGATGTTCTTGCCGAACTGCTTCTTCAACAGTCCGGAGAAGCCCATCATCATGCGGACGACGCCGTAGACGACGATTCCTTTCTTCCGCACGCCTTTCATCAAGGCGGCGATCATCTTGTTGAACAGCATCGGCACGCCGAGGAACATCGTCACGTGCCCTTCCTTCAGTTCCTTCAATACCTGGCTGATGACCAACCGCTTGCCGAAGATACAGGCAGCGCCCACGGAGAACGACTCGACGAACACCGCCAGCATCGTGTAGGCGTGATGGATCGGCAGAATGGCGTAGAACACATCGGTGGAGAAAATGTCCATCTGGGACTGCGCAATGAAACAATCGCTGACCAGGTTCTTGTGGCTGAGCATGACGCCTTTGGGCGTTCCCGTCGTACCGCTGGTGAACAGGATGGCGGCGGTATCCGTCTCCACCGCTTTGGTCCGCGGCAGTTCTTCCGTTTCCTGGCAGTCCAAAAGGAACGGATGATCCGGATCATCCTCCTCCAACGAAACCTTGAACGAGGTATGCTTACCCACGTCGTTGATGCGTTCCCTGTCGACGCACAGACCTTTCAGACCGGCGAAGTCGATCAATTTCTCCATTTCATCATCGTGGAGGGAGTAATCCAATGGAACCACGATGGCCCCACTGTACAGGATCCCCAGGTAGGCGATGGCCCATTCCGGGCTGTTCTTGCCGGTCACCCCGACCCTGTCTCCTTTCACCACGCCTTTGGAAACAAGCCAGTTGCCGAACCGAGAGATTTTTTCCCTGGCTTGGGCATAGGTGAACACTTCCTTCTTTGGGGACATCGCGATGAAACTGTTGTTGTTCGGGTACCGTTTTGTCGTGATGTCAAACAATTCCACCACCGTGGGCCATTCTCCGGTGAAGTCTTTTCCCCGGAACTCATCAAGCCATTTCCAGACTGATCCATCATCGCGCAATTCCATTTCGACAACGCTCCTCTCTGAGATGGTTGTATCGTATCCCCCGTAGGGGAAATATGCAATATTTATATTGACGAAAAGTGTAAGATTGTCATAAAAGTGGCCATCCTTGCCCATTTTCCGTTTTGTGGCTACACTCTTGTCGCTATGGATTTCACCTCATTCGATGAAGTCGTCTCCTACATGGAGAGCTTCACCAACCTGGAAAAACAGGTCGACCACTATACGGTACGCACGTACCGACTTGACCGCATGCGCGCGTTGATGGACCATTTCGGGCACCCCGAGCGCGCCTATCGGAAACTGCACATCGCCGGCAGCAAAGGAAAGGGCTCCACGGCGAGTTATCTGGCCAGTGGATTGGTGGCGCTTGGCTATCGCACCGGACTGTATCTCTCCCCTCATCTGTTTGACTACCGGGAACGGTTCTTGGTGGATGGCGCGTTCGCCGATGACGCGTCGCTGGTGAAAGCGGGAAACATTCTGAAACAGGGAGTCGATGACTTCACCTTCACCGACCAATGGGGCGAGACAAAACCGACGACCTTCGAGTTGTACACCACCTTCGCGTTTCTCCTGTACAAGGAACTGCGCTGTGACTGGGTAGTGTTGGAAACCGGCCTGGGAGGCCGGCTGGACGCAACCAACGTGGTCATCCCCGAAGCGAGCATCCTCTGCCCCATTGAACTGGAGCATACCCGGATCCTGGGAGACACCATCGAGAAGATCGCCATTGAGAAAAGCAAGATCATCAAGGACGGGGTTCCCGCGTTCGTTGGCTTGGAGACGGAGGACGCCATGCGGGTTTTCCAGAACGAAGCGAAAGAACGGAACAGCCGGCTCTACAGTCTGGCCGAAGAATTGAAGGCGATGGAATACCGGACCACGTTCCAAGGAGAACGGGTGCATCTGGTGTGGAACAATGGGATGGAAGATCATCTGACGCTGAAGATGATCGGGGAAGTACAGGCACAGAACGCGGCGCTGGCGCTCCTGACCCTTCGGACCCTTGGGCTGTACGACGCCCAGAAAACCATCCCGGCGTTGGAAGCGAACACGCTTCCCGGACGGTTTGAAAAGATTTCCGACGCGCCCGCCATCTACGTGGATGGGGCCCATACGGTCAATTCACTCCGCGCGCTGGTCCATTCGTATGTCAGTCTGTACCCCGAAGGTGAACGCACCGTCATCTACGGCGCTCTGCTGGACAAGGACCACCGGCATATGTGTTCCTTGCTTCTCTCCGCGTTCACCCACATTCTGATCAGCACCCCGGGCACGTACAAGAAAAGCGACATCAACGCCATCTATGAGGTGTTCATGGCCGATCCCGCGTCCAAGGGCAAGGACATCCGTTTGATCCCGGACAACCGGCAGGCGCTCTCTGAGGCCAAACGGCTGGCGGGACCAGACGGCGCGATCCTCGTCACTGGTTCTTTCTATCTTTCCGGAGCCATCGATCATCTGGTGCGAGGCAAATGATGGAACCGATGCGGCTGTTCATCGGCATCCCCGTTCCTCCGGACGCCGTTTCCCGTATCAGAGACATCCAAGATGACCTGAAGGACCACGTCAGTCGGGGAACGTTCAGCGACGAAGGGAATTTCCATCTCACCTTGGCGTTTCTCGGCGGGACCGACCCCGATCGCGTCCCTTCCCTCATCAAGGCGCTTTCCCCCATCGACGGAACGGAGTTCTCCCTCACCTTCTCCCATTTCGGAACGTTCCGAGGCAAACAGGGGGATGTAGCGTTCATCGCCCCCGATGAGGAACCGGCGCTTCAGTCGCTCAACGACCAAGTGACAAAAGCACTCAAGGGCGCATCATTTCCCTTTGACGACCGGCCGTTCCGCCCACACCTGACGTTGGGAAGAAACGTGCGGTTCTCAGGAGCATACCATCCTTCGTTTTCCCCGATCTCCTTTGGATGCCGCTCATTCCACCTGTACCACTCCCATCGGATTGACGGAAAACTGACCTACACCCCATTGGCCACATTCGTCCTGGCGGGTTGACTTTCCTTTCCTGCATGGTACAGTGAGAGGAAGATGGAATCATACCAACATCTCAACGCCGCTGCCTGGGACTGGGAGTCCCAGCGGGGCAACATATGGACGGAAGGGACGGACGACGCCTCCGTCGAGCGGGCCCGCGCCGGGAATCCCGCCATTTCCCTGACCCCGTTCAAACCGGTACCCATTCCTTGGATTGCGCCGTTTCACGGAGAACAAACGCTTTGCATCGGTTCCGGTGGCGGACAACAGGCCATTCTTCTGTCCGCCTATGGATGTGAGGTCACCGACCTGGACATCTCTTCACGGCAATTGGAGAAAGACAGGGAAATGGCGGAACGCCACCATGTCCCGGTCCGGACGGAACAGGGGGATATGCAGGATCTCTCCCGCTTTGCTGACGGCATGTTCTCCCTGGTGTTCAATCCGACCTCCACCTGTTTCGTCGCCGACGTCACCAAAGTATATCGAGAGACGTTCCGCGTGTTGCGGCACGGAGGCTGCTTCCTCACCTCGGTCACCAACCCGGCGATGTACCTGTTCAACGAAAAACTGATCCCCAAGGGAAAACTCAAAGTCCGTTACACGCTTCCTTACAGTGATTTGAAAAGCTTGTCTCAAAAGGAAATCCACGCCATGCGCGCTCGGCACGATACGTTCGAATTCTCCCATTCGATGAACAGTCTCATTGGAGGATTATGCCGGGCGGGATACGTCATTGAAGATTTTTATACGGATGAAAGCGGGAACCAGACGCTTGACAGCTTCCTCGGAGAATGCTATTTCGGCGTCAAAGCGAGGAAACCATGATCGATCCATTTTCGCGCATGCTGGTCTGTGATCGGAAGGAACCCCTCTGGGCATTCTCCCGGGCACAGAACGCCCTGCTCACCGCCCGGGTCGCGGAAGTGGAGGCGTTCAACACCTATGGCCCAAGAGATCACCGTTTCCTCAACCGGTTGCTTGACCTGGCCCAGGCGGAACAGACGGCAAAGGAGTATGACCGTTCATTGGAAAGCTGCCTTGCGTTCGACCGGTACGCCAAAGGTTCCGGAATGTTGCCCCTCAGGCTGGAGAACATCCATCTGATCATCCAAACCCAACTTGCCAAGGGAGACCTCATCGAAGCGGATGAACTCTCCTCCGCGATTCTCAAGGAAACCCACGGTACCGTACTCGGGCAATGGGGAAGCTTCTGGCGTCTGAAAATCCTCAGTCTTCGCGCTGACATCCTGAAGGAGAAAGGACTTCCTGCGTTGGAACGGAAAACGAGGGAAGACGTTCTCGCCTCTTTTGCCGGAGAATTCGGAACGAACCTGTTTGAAACCCAGATCCTGCGCATGTACCTGGGAGAGTGCGAGGAACGGTTGAAGGCGTGGAACGACGCGCGGGGAGACTATGAATCCGTCTACGCGGCGTTTCAGATCAACGGATGGTTCTCCACCGCGGAGGACAAAATCTCATTGCTGGCCCATTGGCATCGGGTTTTGTACCGGGTGGGAGACACGGAACGAGCCATGGAAACCCGCTTCTGGATCCTGAATATGCTCAAGCGGGCGTTCCCTACCGGGACGCCGCAACGAAAGCAGGTGATCACCTACCTTCGCGATTCCGCGCGGGATGAGCGTGAGACACCAGAGCCTTCCCTTTCTTCCCATCCCAGACCGTCCATCCGCTGGTGACCGCGCCGGTGGGACAGACCGCCTTACACCGTCCGCACCGGATGCACAGGCTCTGGTTGGGATTTTTGTAGACGGACAAATCCATCGGGCACGCTTTTGTGCAAGCGTCGCAGTGGATGCAGGTCTTCTCATCCACCCGATAACGATACACACTGATACGGTTGAACTGTCCGTAGATCGCCCCCAGCGGGCAGAGATACCGGCAGAATGGCCGGTAGACAAACACGGAAAGCGCCGCGACGACGATCAGGATGGAAAGCTTCCAATGATACAGGAATCCCAATGACGAACGGAGCGCGGAATTGGCGAGAGGAAGCGGGATGCCAGCTTCAAGCGTCCCCTGCGGACACACGTACTTACAGAACCACGTCGTTCCCAGTCCGAACGCGTCCACAGCGAACAGCGGCAACAGGATGACGAAGATGATGAGGAGCAGATACTTCAGCCAGACAAGAATCTTGTCCCCGGGAAGTTTCTTCCATTTTTTGCCAAGGGGAATCCGATGGAGCGCTTCCTGCACCAACCCGAAGGGGCAAAGCCACCCACAAACCAGACGCCCCAGAGCCGCGCCGAAGAGAAACAGCCAGCCTACGGCATACACGATGCCGCTTTTCGTCGCCAGTGAGGACTGGAGAGACCCCAGCGGACAGGCTCCCAGCGCGCCGGGACAGGAATAGCAGTTCAGACCAGGGACGCAGAAGGATTTGAGCGGGCCGTCATACACCCTGCCCTGACGGAAGCCGGCAAGGTATCCGTTGGAAAGCGCGCTCCAGAGAATCTGCACGATGGTTCGTTTCTCAGCCAAGGCCGACACACTCCAGACAGATCACGCTGGCTTTCTGCCAGACGGCGTCCATACCACCCAGATGGGCGCCGACGAACAGCATCACGACGGCAAGCGCCACGATGCCATACCCTATCCCCCGCTTCATGTCGTCTTCTCCAGCAACGCGATGATGTCACGTTCCATCGATGCCTTGTCCTGGTACCCGATGATCGGACCGGCGATGACCTTCCCCGTCCCGTCCACGTAGAACTTGGTGGGGACTCCCTGCAGGGAGCCGACGGCGTTCATCACGGACGTTTCAGGCTGCAACGTCACTTCCTCAAGACCCGTCTGCTTGAGAATACGCTGGGCCAAGGAGACCTGTCCCATCAAGAGTTTTCCATTACGCGCCAGCACATCGGTGACGACACCAACCACCTGGAGATCGGGATACGCCCTCTGGAGTTCGGCGATGGAAGGCATCTCCTCCCGGCAGTACCCGCAGTAGGTGGCCCATACCGTCACCATGGTCAGTTTCCGGTTGGCGAACAAAGACTGGTCAACGGCCCGTCCGGAAAGATCATGGCCGGAAAACGAGGTGAAATCAGCGCCGAACACGGGAACGACGGACAACAGGAAGACAAGCAACAGTGACAGGACAACGGAACGGGTGCGCATGGATAATCCCTCCATATCGCACTGTAGCGTATGGATTTCCCTACCGTCAACCACAAACGGTTGTCCGGCGCAAACAACGCTTTTCAGCCCCGATAGTACTTTTTCATGATGGTCTGCCAGGTACAGGGTTCCGCAGCGGAGAAATAGCGCATGCGGAGCACGTTGAGATTACTCGGGCATTTCTGGGAAAAAAGGTTCCATTTTTCCCGGAGTTTCCCGCTGTCCATCCCATGTGGAATATAGATGCCATTGATCCTGCACGCTTCGTCAAAATATGCCCGAAACGTGGTATTCGCGGTTGCGTCCGGAACTATTTTTTCGTGGGAATCCATGCCATGCCTGCCTGCGCTGTATTTGGGGTTCGTTCAGCCCCGACGAAAAAGCAGTCTAGCATGATTTATGAGGGGAGTCAAGGTTTCATCAGACTTGGAAAGATCATAACTTTTTGTATTGAAATAAATAAACAATCATCACTCATTTCTCGTATTTTCTCACTACACCGACAACCACACCAGAGATGGAGAGCTCTTCCTCCCTGAGGATGGGAATGTCACGGTAGGCTGGATTCTCCGCGTGGAGCACCGCCATTCCCCCACGCAAACGAAGCCGTTTGATGACGAACGCGCCATCATAGACGGCAAGCACGATGTCCCCGTCTTTGGCGCGGATCTGCCGGTCCACCACCAAAATGTCGCCATCGATGATATGGGCGCCATTCATCGAATCGCCACTGCAGCGGACGCACAGCGTGCTGGTCTTGTGCCGCACCAGATACTCCTGCAGGTTGATGGACTCCTCACTTTGGTCCGCCGCGGGAGAAGGAAAGCCACAGGGGATGATGTCTTGGATGAACGGAATCGTTTCCATGGCTCCATCGTAGCATAATGGTAACATTTGTAAAGTACTTCTTGACGAATCCTTCCCTTTTCGCTCATCATGGAATCATGTGGTACGGACTGTGTGACTGCAACAGTTTCTACGCTTCCTGTGAACGGCTGTTCCGTCCCGATCTGCTCGGCAAGCCGGTGGCGGTGCTCTCAAACAACGACGGATGCATCGTCGCGTTGACCCGTGAGGCGAAACAGGCGGGATTGAAACGGGGGGACGCGCTGTTCAAGGTGAAGGATGTGGTGGACCGTGGCGGCGTGACGGTCTTCTCCAGCAATTATCCGCTGTACCAAAGCATTTCCGACTGCGTCATGGCGGCATTGAAGGAATTGGTGGGATCGGTACAGCAGTACTCCATCGATGAATCGTTTTTCACCGTGGAAGAAGCGGACCAGGCATGGTGCGACCAGCTGAGGAAGACGATGGTCCAGTGGACCGGCATGCCGGTGGCCATCGCCGTCGCCCGGACCAAAACGCTGGCAAAAGCTGGGGAAGAAGCGTGCAAACACACCACCGGCGCCCTGTTCGTTCCTCCCGAGATGGAAGCGGAACTTCTCAAGAAGACGGCCATTTCCGACGTGTGGGGCATCGGGTGGCGCTCCGGCCCGGCCCTGGTCAAATCAGGCGTGGCGACGGCGTGGGATCTCGTCCAGAAGGATGAACTGTGGATACGACGCAGACTATCCATCACCGGGCTGAAGACCGTCATGGAACTGCGCGGAATGGATGTCATCTCCCTGGAAGAGCCACAGCGGCAATCCATCTGCAGCGGCATCTCGTTCGGCAAACCGATCGACACCCTTGCCGGGCTCCGTCAAGCGGCAGCGCGGCACTGCATGAGTCTGGCGGAAAAACTGCACCAACATCATCTGATGACCACGGAGATCACGGTAAGCGCGTTCACCGACCGGTTTCGGGAAGACTTCATCTGTCCCATCGGAACGATGCGGCTCAGGCAGGCAACCTCCTACGCCCCGGATCTGATCAAAGCGAGCGCGGCGATTCTTCGGGAAATCTATCGTCCCGGCAGGTACAAAGGCTGTCGTGTCTGGGCGAACGGGCTGGTACGCCCCTCCGACCGGCAGTTGGAACTGGACGAAACGGACCAGGATATCCAGCGGCACGAAAAGCGGGATCGGATGCAGGAGACCGTCGAGGAAATCCACGCGCGATACGGCAGGATGTCCCTGGTGCCGGGGGCCACCGGATTGCAAAGCAAAGCGGCGCTGATGCAACAAGGACGTCTTTCCCCCCGCTACACCACCGACATCACCCAGCTTCCCGTGGCGAACGCCAACCGGATCGCCAAGCTGTTCTCATCCGATGGTTGACACGTCACTGGCAAGTTTTTGCAGATACTGGAGGCAGAGCGCCAACCCACGATCCAACGAGGCCAGCTCGACATACTCCTCCCGGGTATGGGCGCCCTTCCCTTCGATCAACCCGAAGCAAACCGAAGGGATCCCCAACGAAAGCGGAATGTTGCAGTCAGTCGAACCGGAGACGGCGTCCACATGGGGAATGCCTTGGGCTTTCATGCAGTCCGACGCCAGCCGAACCATCTCGTCACGACCGGGGATCACCGCTTTTCCACACGGTCTGCTTCCCACTTCCTCCACCGTCACATCCACCCCGTCCTTTTGGGCATCTTCAATGGTTCCCTCAAGCAACCGCCCCATCTTGGACAGCCATTGCTCATGAATGGAACGGTACTCATAGGTGAACGAACAATCCTGGGCGATGGAATTGACGCTGGTGCCTCCGGTGATCGTCCCGACATTGTACGTCGCGGCTCCTTTGGGCGCGATCTGCGTACGGTACAGGGACGCGATCATCTCCGCCGCCTGGGCGATGGCGTTGGGATTTCCAAAGTCAGCGTACGAATGGCCTCCCTGGGAATGGAAGGACAGGCGGTATCTGCGGGATCCGACGGCGCGGGTCACCACGTGCCCAATGTATCCGTCAAAGCTGGTGAAGCTGCGGATCCGCCCGGCGTACGTTTCACAAACGGCGCGCACCCCTTTGAGATTCCCCAGCCCCTCCTCTCCGGAGTTGGCGACGAACAACATGGAATGGGCTGGCTTGACGTTCTGTCTCCGCAGTTCCCTCAGGCTGAGCAGCATCAAGGTGAGATTGGCCGTATCATCCCCCACACCGGGGCAATACAACCGTCCTTCTTCCCACTTCTGGGGCAACATGTCCTCATCAGGGAACACCACATCGGTGTGCGCCGCGACTACGTCGAACGAGGGTCCATCCCCATAGGGAATGATGACGTTCAGCGCCTGGTCGATCTGGGAATCAATTCCCGCTCCGGACAGCCAATTATGGATGAACTGCGCCCGTTGCTCCTCATGACCGGATGGGGAGGGAATATGCGAAAGCGTGGCAAGCAGATCCAACGTTTCCTGTTTCATGCGCCCAGTATACGACATTGTCGTTGGTTGTGGGCAAAATCTTTCAGCATGGCGCACAATTGGGTGAACAACGGATAGCAGGAACGGTATTGTTCCGTAGCCCCAGGATCAGGAAGGAACACTTGGTAGCCGGAAGCATCCGACGGTTCGGGGCGTTCATCGAACCGCTGAACCAGGGAGACCAACGCTCTGGCCGCTTCATACTGGCTCTCCGGAAACCGGTGGACAGGAACTCCAAGCGCGTTGGCCACCACCTGGCACCAGGCGTCACTCCTCGCGCCTCCCCCGATGACGGACACGTACGACGGATGGAGCGCCAGATGCTCCATCGCCATACGCAGGGAGAACGCCACACCTTCCAGGAACGCCAACGCGACGATGGCGCCGGTCGCCTCTCCGTCCAGACCGACGACGGAGGCGCGGATGTCGGGGTCACAGACCGGAAACCGCTCCCCGTTGAGATACGGAACGGCGAACACGCCTTTGGCGCAGGCGGGTTGGTTTCGCTGAAGCAATTGTTCCGCTTCCGCATAGTCCATTCTGGTCAGTTCCAACGCTTTCGCGTAGACATTCGCCGCGTTGAAGAACGGCACGACCCTGATGAACGCGCTGCCCGAGGCGTCCACCAGATGGAACACCCCGTCGGAGGGATGAACCTCATGGGTGATGGTCGCCACCCATCCGGTGGTTCCCAGATTGATGTTGACGTCCCCTTCCTCCACCAGACCGGCGGCATAGGTCGTCGCCCCGCAATCCCCGATACCGGCATATACCGGTACCCCGACGGGCACGCCAAACGAACCGTTGGTCACCGTTGCGATGACCTCACCCGGCGCGCGGAGGGCGGGCAATATCCGGGAAGGAAAAAACAGATCTTTCCTCCACGTCCGGGAGGAAGTGTCATACAGGACTGGTGGTGCACGCCGTGGTGGTGTCGCACACCACCTTTCCCGTCAACGCAAGCAACACATAATCCTTGGCGCCGAACAGAACTTTGTCCGTCGTTTTCCAGATTTCTGGTTTGTTCTCCTTCACCCAAAGCATTTTCGCCGCCGGAGAAGAAGCGTCCCCGAACGATTCCAAACGTCGGGCCTGGTCCTCGGCTCGAGTGTCATGGTACAGGATGGCATCCATCACCGCCCGGCCTGTTTTGTCCACCAAAATCAGATCCTGCATCTGGGAAGCGCAGATCACCCCGTCAACGGGACGGCCCTGGATCATGTTCGCCAGCGTCCGGAACGCGGCGATCCAATCCTGGGGATGCTGCTCCCCCTTGTGGGTAGCCACATCCACCGTCCCACGGGAGACGATTTTTCCCTGTTGGTCAACCAACACGCCTTTGACGGAGGTCGAACCGAAATCCAACGAAAAGAACATCACTCCTCCTTCGGACCCAGCCGTTTCTGGGCGATGATGGCGATGATGATGATGCATCCGGTCAGGACGTCCTGCACCCAGGAGGGAATCTGCAGAATGGTCAGCCCGTTGGCGATGACCCCGAGGATCGCCGCGCCGACGAACGTCCCCCACACGTTGGGGACTCCTTCCTCACTGACCGTCCGGCCAAGGAACACGGTGGCGTACGCCTTGAGAAAATAGGCGTCTCCCGCCGAGGGACTCGCCGAACCAAGCCGGCTTGCCAGGAGCATCCCCCCCAGGGCGGCGAATACCGAAGAGAGGGAGAACGCCAGACAAGTCCCCCGTTTGACTCCCAACCCGCACATCCAGGCAGCGGTACGGTTGCCGCCGATGGCGTATAGTTCCCTCCCTGCCACCATCCGGCTGAGGAAGTACCAGACCACCACGCAGAGCGCCAGCATGATCAGGCTGAGCAGGGGGATCCGCGCCGAGCCGAAGGTCATCGTCCCCATCGTGGTGAACGCCTTGGGAAGATCATGAAAGATCGTGGCGCCGTCACTGATGGCGAACGTCACGCCACCCAACAGCGTACCGGTAGCCAGCGTGGTGATGAACGAAAGGATCCCAAAGTGGGTCACCAGAAACCCGTTGGCCAGACCAAACAGCGCCGACGCGCCCAGTGTCAGCAAAAACGCCGCGAAAAGCGGCATGCCAGATCGGGCAAGCAACGCGTACAGGATGCCGGCGAACGAAGCGACGGCCCCGATGGAAAGGTCGAACTCGTCCACCACCATCACCACGGTAGCGCCAAGAGCGATGATCACCAGCAGGGATATCTGCCGTGAGACGGACAACAGATTGCCCATCGTCATGAACGCCCTCGGCTGGAGGATGGAAAAGGTGACCATCACCACGCCAAGGACCACTACGGTACCATATCGTTTCAATACGTCGCTCATTCCGTTCTCTCCCCTTGATAACAGACCGAAAGTACATCCTGCGCACAGAGATGATCATTTTCCAGCACATCCATGATCCGTCCTTGGGAAAGGACGGCAATACGATCACATCCTTCCAAAAGTTCCCGCACATCGCTGGAGACCATCAGAATGGCATCCCCGTCCAACGAGCGGGAACGAAGCACCTGATGGATCTGCCTGCGGGTCACCACGTCGATGGCGATGGTCGGCTCATCGCACAACCATACCCGCGCCCCCTGCAGGAGCGCGCGGCAGACGATCACCTTCTGCTGGTTTCCTCCGGAGAGTTTCCACATTTTCTCCCACGGTCCCTCGCATACCACGGAAAGGGAATCGAGCAACGTGGTGACGTCCCGTTCCGCCCGGTGAAGATCCAACCCCCGCGGCCGGGCGAATGCCCTCAAACTGGTCATGATCACATTGGCCGTCAACGACATGCGGGGAAACATCCCTTTGACCTTGCGGTCCTCGCAGATCAACGCCATTCCCCGCCGGATACTCTCCTGAGGGGAATGCTTTCCCATCCGTTTTCCCTGCAACTGGATCTCACCGCCACAAATCGGGCGGGCTCCATAGATTGCCTCCAACAGTTCGCTTCTCCCACTGCCAGCAAGGCCGAACAGGCCAAGAATCTCCCCATGACGAACCTGCAGCGACACATCCTTCACCCTGCTGCCGGGGACGGAAAGATGAGACACGGACAACGCCACCTCTCCGATCTGGCTCTCGGCGTGTTCCAGGACATGGACATCTTGGGAATCGGACATCAGGGAGATCAAGCGGTCTTTGGTGGCCTCTTCGTTCGCCAATGTGGCAACCAGACGGCCGGAGCGCAACACACTCACCGTATCGGCGATGACCGGCAGTTCCTCAAGCCGATGACTGACGTACAGGATCGCCACCCCGTTCTTGCGCATCGCGCGGATCATCCCGAACAGGATATCCGTCTCACGGTCGGTCAACGCGGCCGTCACCTCGTCCAAAATGACGATTCTTGCCCGTTGCATCTGCATCCGGGTGAGGAGCACCAGCGTCTGGTCGATCGGACTGAGGCGGGATACCGGTACGGAAAGATTCAACGAAACGCCGATGGATTCCATCGCTTCCGTTGCCTGCCGGTCCATCTCACCGACATTCATCCGGCCAAACGAATGGGGAACAGGAACCCCAAGAAACAGGTTTTCCCGGACGCTGAGCGTCGGTACCAGCGTCCGGTCCTGATGGATCACGGCGACCCCTTCCGCCCTGCTCTCCTCCACGCTGAGCCGTTGATAGAGATGATCAGGGAAACGGATCGTCCCTGAATCCGGGTGGTATACACCGGAGAGCAGTTTGATCATGGTGGATTTCCCTGACCCGTTTTCTCCGACGATGGCATGCACCTTCCCACGCTCAAACGAGAGGGAAAGGTCCGTCAAGGCGTTCGTCGGACCGAACGCCTTGGACAGATGGGAAAGCGCGACGGCAACCGCCATTTATTTGGTATGCAGGTTGCCGGCGACATACACTTCGCTCATCGGGCCGGGTTTCCCTTGGGAGAGCGCGTATACCGTATCCACCACCTTTTGGGCCATACCGGAGAAATCCTGCCCCAAGGTAGCCTTCAGCGGAGTGCCCTGGGCGATCAGATCCAGCGCCTGACTGGTTCCGTCGACCCCGGTGATCAGAATCTCATCCCGCCCGGCGGCCATCGCGGCCTGGGTGGCGCCGATAGCCGGCTCATCCCAGCCGCAGAACACTGCCGTGATGCTTCCCTTCTCGGGATACGCCGCAAGCAGGTTCTCCATGATCTGGCGGGAATTCTCAATGGCGTTGGGAACCGGCACGTGCTGCTCGGTGAGCATCGTGATGCCGGGATACTGCTTGATCAGATCATCAAACGCCTCGCTGCGCTTTACGACCCCCGGATGGGGCCGGTGGGAAAGCGAAACGACTGTCCCTTTGTCTCCCATCAGATCATGGAACAGATACGTGGCGACCTGCTTGCCCATGGCGTAGTTGTCGCTGGTGGCGTTCAGGGTCATTCCATCGACAAACCCGCTGTCACATCCCAATACCGGCACTCCGGCAGCGATGGCGTCCTTGATCTGAGGCAACGCCAGATTGGGATCTGCGCTGACGATCACAATGGCCAACGGCCGGGTCGCCGTCGCGTCCTCGATCCTGCTGCCGAACGCTCCGAAATCCGAAGCGGTGTCGATCACGCTGGAAGGAATCCCTTTGGCTTTCAATCCCGCCTGGATGTCATCACACATCGCCTTGGTGGTCACCGAAGACAAGTACGGGGTGATGATCATCACCTGATTGTTCTTCGTCTCCGCGTTGCCCTGGGCGAACAAGAGCCCTCCCATCACCAGCAACCCTGCCAGCATCAATCCAATAAATCGCCTCATCTTCTGTTCCTCCTCACCTGGTTATGCTTTGGTACAAGCGCGCGCCGCCGCCTGTTTCATCGAACGCACATATTCCGCTACGAACGGGACGCTGTCCCGACCGTGCTCCGCTACAATCCTGACGATCGCCGAGCCAACGATCACGCCGTCGGAGAACGAGGCCATGTGTTCCGCCTGCTCTGGCGTGCTGACCCCGAACCCGATGGCACAGGGGATGTCCCGGTTCCGTTTCACTTCCCGCACCATATCGGCCACCGCGTCGCTGATCGTCGTCCTGACACCGGTGACACCGAGGGAAGAGACGCAGTAGACGAACCCCTCCGCTTCCTTGGCGATACGCGCGATCCGCTCCTGGGAGGTGGGCGCGATCATGCTGACCAACTTCACCTCATGGCGGGCGCAGATGTCCTGCATCTCGTCTTTTTCTTCAAACGGCTCATCCGGGATGATCAGGCCATCCACACCGCTTTCCTGGCACAAGGAGACGAACTTGTCCTTTCCATAGACAAAGACAGGATTCAGGTACGTCATGACGACCAGCGGGATGCGAACCGTTTTTCGGAGCCGCCGCACCATGGGGAACAATGCATCACAGGTGAAGCCGCCCTTCAACGCTCTTCCGTCGGCGGCCTGGATCACCGGGCCTTCGGCGATGGGATCGGAAAACGGGATACCCAACTCGACGAGATCCGCTCCCGCCTGTTCCATCGCCACCACGAGTTTTTCCGTTGTCTCGATATCCGGATCCCCACAGGTGACGAACCCGATGAACGCCTTTCCATGGCGGAACGCCTCAGCAATCCTATTCATACAGCGCCTCCCCGCGATACCGGGCGATGGCGGCGACATCCTTGTCACCCCTGCCGGAAAGATTGACCACGATGATCTTCCCCTTGCCCATGACCGGCGCCAGTTTGGTGGCATACGCCACGGCGTGAGCGCTCTCGATGGCGGGAATGATCCCCTCCGTCCGGGAAAGCAGCTCGAACGCGTCCACCGCCTCATCATCCGTGATGGGCACATACTCCGCCCTTCCGATGTCCCTGAGATAGGCATGTTCCGGCCCGATGCCCGGATAATCAAGACCAGCGGAGATTGAATAGACCGGCGCGATCTGCCCGTATTTGTCCTGACAGAAGTAGCTCTTCATCCCATGGAACACACCAAGCGTCCCGGTGGCCATGGTGGCTGCCGTCTCCTTGGTATCCACACCCCTGCCCGCAGCCTCACAGCCGATCAACCGGACAGAGGTATCGGGGATGAAATCATAGAAGATACCCATGGCGTTCGAGCCTCCGCCGACACAGGCAAGGATGGCATCAGGCAGACGCCCTTCCTTCTGGAGGATCTGTTGTTTCACCTCTTTTCCGATGACCGATTGGAAATCCCGCACCATGGTGGGGAACGGATGAGGGCCCATCACCGAGCCAAGCACGTAGTGGGTATCCTTGATACGGCTGGTCCATTCCCGCATCGTCTCATTGACGGCATCCTTCAGCGTCATCGTCCCGCTTTCCACCGGATGGACTTTGGCGCCGAGCAGTTTCATGCGGTAGACGTTCAGCGCCTGCCGTTCGGTATCCACCTTTCCCATGTAGATCTCGCATTCAAGGCCCATCAGGGCGGCGACCGTCGCCGTAGCGACGCCATGCTGCCCCGCCCCGGTCTCTGCGATGACCCGGGTCTTCCCCATCCGTTTGGCCAACAGGCACTGCCCGAGCACGTTGTTGATCTTGTGCGCGCCGGTATGGTTGAGATCCTCACGTTTCAGATAGATGGTCGCCCCACCAAGCTTTTCCGTAAGCCGTTCCGCTTTGTACAGCAGAGACGGCCGGTTTGCGTATTCCCTGAGCAGGCGGGACAGCTCCTCTTGGAACTCGGGGTCGTCCTTGTACTTGGTATACGCTTGATCAAGCTCGGTGACCGCGGGCATCAACGTCTCAGGGATGTACTGCCCGCCATATTGTCCGAATCTTCCGATATGCATGCATGCCTTCCTGTTTCTTTTTATAAGAACACAGAAAAGCATAGCATGTTTCTTCAAAGAGAATCAATCACTCCTAGGAATTTTTGTTCGTTTTTTTCACTTCCCCGTCAACCCACCGTCTCCCGGGCGTCCAGAATGGAGGAATTCTCCGCCGATTCCAGCCAGAGATACTCCAGCGGCTGCATGGTGAACCCCCATCCCGGGCTGACTACTTTGGAGGTGAACAGGTCGCGATACATACCGGTGAAGAAGGAAAAACGCACTTTCTGGGGCGCGTCGGAGAAATTGGACAGGCAGAGCAGTACTTTCCCACCCTTCACTCTCCGGATGGCCAGCACGTGGTCATTCTGGGCGTCCCACGTGGAGACCGTCGCGTCCGGGGCGAAATATCCGGTGGAGCCTCGTTTCAACGCGATGTCGGATAGCGCGGAGAACACTCTGCCCACCACGGTTCGCCGATCGTTGCGAGAAGCGGCTTTGTCCCAGTCGAACGGCGCCTGCAACAATGTTCTGGCATCCCCATCGGGGGAAGAGAGATCATTCAGCTGGGCGATCTCATCCCCGCTCTGCAGGGATGGCACGCCTTTCAGGGAGAACAGTGTCGTCCCAAGCAACAGCAACCGCTGGATCGCCCGGGCCAGTGCCACTCCCTGCCCTTCCGCCAAGGCCGCTTCGATGCCGCAGAGGCTGGCCGGCGTGCCGCAGACCGATGCCGTACGCGCGACGGGATCATACCCGTACAGCCGGCCTCGGGCGTAACTGCCGGGGAACGTCCCTTCAAAAAACTGGTACAGAAATACCTGATGCTTCGCGGGATCCAGACCGATCGCCATCAGGTCCTGGGCGTTGATATGCCACGAGATGGGATCAGAGCCCCCAAGGGACGCGGTAAACACGCAGTGAGACGGTAATGACAGCAAGTCTTCCGTCCTCCATCGAAGCACCCGGGCATCCTGGCTGGCCAGGGCGGAGAACAGGTTCGCCGCCAGATCCTTGTCGTCCATCACATGGCATTCCGGTTTGGAACGGGTTCCGAAATAGGTGGACATCGCCAAACCGGACTCTCCGCTGAGCACGACGGAAGGCGCGACGCTCTCCAACGCCAACCGGATGATTCTCAGGAGGGTATGCACCCGAGGAAGATCTCTGCACAACGTCCCCGGTTCCTTCCACAGGTACGGCAGTCCGATCAAATGGAAGCCGGTGACTCCCAGATTGGCCCATCGGCACATCATGAAGATCATTTCATTAAGCACGACGGGATTGTGGTACGAAAGATCCCAACCGCCCGGACCCGCTGAGGAGAATATCCAACCACCCAGCTCCTCGTCATGGTGGTACACGCCATCGGCCATCGCCATGGCCTTCCTTGTTTCGGCGTCATCGGCGATGACATACCGCTGACGGAATTCCGCGTTGCCACGACGGGCAAGCGCCGCCCAGGCATGGGTGGACGAGGTGGCGTTCATCGGAAGTTCCAGACGGATGTCAACCTGCCGGGCCAGAAACTTTGCGCACAGGCGCTGGAGATCGGCCTTTGTTCCCAGCTGAGGATCCAGTTCGTCAAAATCCTCCACCAACCCACCATGGTTTCGGAATGGGACCGCCAGCCGGAGACTGGTCGCGCCGACCTCCTTCAGATAGGGGATTTTCTCCTGCATGGTCGCGAGATCCCCTGCGAAACGTCTGACATGCACCTTCACTTCCAAGGAGTTCTCGGAGAGATACCATCCGGGATGGGCCTCCCGTGCATCATCCAGGTGCCTGAGATCCAATGGACGTTCCCGTGCGTATCCGGCCAACGTGTTCTCCAGCTGGTCAAGATACCAGCGATTATCTCCGTACAGTTCCTTGTACAGCCATTCCAACTCATCCTTGCGGGCGGCAAAACGTGCTTCGTATCCTGACATAGTCCCTCCATCTATCACCATAGATGCAAAATGCCGAACGCGCAATGTTTCTTGTGCAAACTTCCCTTCGTTTCACTCTTCCACGCCCCAAAGGAACGGCGTATGATACGGGAAAGGAGGTTGGCGTGAAGTACTTGGCGTTTGGGGAAATTCTGTTCGATGTGTTCCCGGACAAACGGACATTGGGAGGCGCGCCGCTGAACGTGGCGGCCCATCTGTCAAAACTGGGAGGGGAAGGCGCCATTGTCAGCGCCGTAGGCGACGATGAGCTTGGACGGGAAGCAAGGAAAGAGATCATGTCATTCGGTCTGGATGAATCCTATCTGAAAACAAGCGCGTATCCTACGGGACGAGCCGATATTTCCCTGGTTGGGAAAAACGCTGATTATACGTTCAACGAGCCATGCGCGTGGGATGACATTACGTTGGTGAAAGCCCCTGAGTCCCGCTACGACTTGATCTATTTCGGCACGCTCGCCCAGCGTGGCGCGACGAGCAGGGACACGCTGGAAGATCTCTTATCCTCCGTCCCGTCCCGGGAAGTCTTCTTTGACGTCAACATCCGGAAACGCTTTTATACGGAGGATATCATCCACCGTGGCCTGGAATACGCCACCATCCTGAAGATGAATGACGAGGAACTTCCGTTGATCTCCTCCCTTTCCGGAGGACCGGAAGCAAATGAGGAGCGGATGGTCCGGTTCCTGATGGACGAGTACCGCATCCCGGTGGTCTTGCTTACCAAAGGAAAACATGGGTCGACGTGCTACCAGGAAGACAAGAAGATCGACATGCCATGCGGGGACGTCCCTGTGGCGGACACCGTCGGCGCGGGAGACAGTCTGTCAGCGGGATTTCTTACTTCCTATCTGGCCACCAACGACGCGAAGAAAGCGCTGGCCGTCGGCTCCACCCTTGCCGATTATGTCTGCGCGCATCGTGGAGCGATTCCTCCGTATGACCAGCAGATCACCCGCTTTCTCCTAGAACAAGGAATTCCGGTACGAAGGTGAACATGGTCCATAAGCCACTTCGCCTGGTCATCTCCGACATCGGGGACGTATATGTTCGCTGGCACGGGGTTATTTCCCGTATCTGCCAAATTTATGGCCTTCCCAAAGAAGAATTCACCTCTTGGTACCTCAACGGGTTCGCCACCATGTTGTATGAGGGGATCCTTCCCATCGAGGAATTCTGGAAGACGGTGAACATCACCTATCATGTCAACGTGACCGGAGATCCGTTCACCACCTATTTTGACGGTACGCCGATCAAAGGAATGGAACGAGTATTCAAGGCGCTGAAGGCCCATGGCATCCGCCTCGTCTCGGCATCCAACACCTACGCACCAAACTGGGACGTCTGTTTCCGGTACGCCGATATGTCAGTGTTCAGCGCCCACTACCCTTCCCACCTGCTGCATCTGGCAAAGCCCAGCCAGGAATACTTCCACGCGGTCCTGGACAAAGAGCGCGTCGCACCGGCTCTCTGCCTGTTCATTGATGACCGTGAGGAAAACATCAAAGGAGCGCAAGAGGCCGGCATCCCTTCCTACCAATACCTGTTCTCTGAAGACCCGGACGCGACCAATCTGGAAGCGTTTCTCAACCAGAGGTATGGGTTCACGCCCCCTTTGGCGTGATACGAATACAAAAAAAGATCCAGAACCGAAGTCCTGGACCCGATTTGGACGAGATTGGGATTGAACCAACGACCCCCGCCGTGTGAAAGCGATGCTCTCCCACTGAGCTACTCGTCCGAAACAATGTCATCCTACTAAAGAACCGAGTCTTTGTCCATAGGAAAAAAAGAAAACCCGTTACACATCACGGAAGGAATGTCCGTTGTGGCACAACGATGCTCTTCCATGGGTGGGATAAAGGAGACAAGGATGCGGTTGGCCCGGCGAGTTTCGGTTTCATGTGATGGACGAAATCATCCACGCTGCTTTCGTCCATGATGATGAATTCATCGTCGTCGATCGTCTCCCCTTTGACGAGCAATTCCAACAACCGTTCTTGGGATTTTTCGGAGACCACTGCCATGTACGCCCCCAGAGATACATTGAAATCGTACGCCATCGCCACAATTTGCGCCAAATTTGCCCAATGCTTGTAGTTGTCGTTGGATTGGTGGATGATGGAAGTGTCTACACGATGATACCGTTGCCGAAACTCCATGGATCTGTTTCGGGACGTTTTACGGAAGTACGCGTTGGCTCGAGCGAAACCAGTCCGGCTGAACAGCGGCATCGCGTGGGGTGTCTCTTGCTTAAGTGCGTCCAACCAATCCTCATGTTGAGCTCCTATCGCGATCAAAACAATGGAAAATGGATAGAAGTTCCCGAGCTTTTTTTCAAGAAGATAACTCTTCAATGTACGCTCTGAAATCCGGCATGCGTCACTGAGTTGGGGAATCGACAATCCACTTCGATGAATGCTTGTCCCTAAAAACCCCGCCGTAGCCTCACTCACAGCATCAAGCGCCCCTACCAAAGTGTCGGAGAGGGAAACCATGTATCTTTCTCCTTGTGTGTTTTCAATTTTTGAGGGAATTGTACAATGGAAAAAACAAGGTGTAAACAACAAATATCAGTTTCCGCTCATTTGAAACATGTCCCGTGTAGCTTGTTGATATAGCGCCAATCTTTTAGGTATACTTACCCGTATGTTGGAGAAACTGCCAGAATTCCGCAAACAACTCGAAGAACTCGACGAAAAGCTTTCGCGTTCCGACGCGACACGGGACATGTCCGCGTACAAAGCCCTGATGCAGGAACGCGGGCACCTCGCTCCCATCGTGGACAAGCTGACCGAGTTGGAAGCGTTGGACAACCAGATCAAAGATGCCGAAGCGCTCCTTCGTACGGAAAGCGAGCCGGAAATGGTCGCATTGGCGAAAGAGGAACTTGCCGGCCTTTCCAAACAATACGAGGCATCTGAGGAACAAGCGAAAATCATGCTGGTCCCCCCTGATCCCTTGGAAGGCAAGAACATCATCATGGAGATTCGGGCAGGAACTGGTGGTGACGAAGCCGCGCTGTTCGCCGCCGATCTGTTCGACATGTACAAACGGTATGCTGAGATCAAAGGTTGGAAAATGGAAGTGCTCAGCGCCAACCAGATCGATTTGGGCGGATACAAGGAAATCATCGTCTCCATCAGCGGCAAGGATGTGTATGGCTCACTCCGTTGGGAAAGCGGTGTGCATCGTGTCCAACGGGTTCCGGTAACGGAGAACGGAGGAAGAATCCACACATCCGCGGCGTCAGTCGCCGTGCTTCCCGAAGCGGAAGAAACAGATATCGTCATCCGTGACGAAGACATCCGCATCGATGTGATGCGAGCGGGCGGTCATGGGGGCCAATGCGTCAACACGACGGACAGCGCCGTGCGGATCACCCACATCCCAACCGGTCTGGTCGTCATCCAGCAGGATGAGAAAAGCCAGTTGAAAAACAAGAACAAAGCGATGCGGGTACTTCGGGCACGGTTGCTCGACCTGGAGGAGTCCAAGAAGAACGCCGAGCGCGCTGCGGCGAGAAAGAGCATGGTGGGAACCGGCGACCGGTCGGAGCGGATCCGTACCTACAACTTCCCTCAGAACCGGCTTACCGACCACCGCATTGACTTGACGTTGTACAAACTTGACCAGATCATGGCGGGAAACCTGGATCTGGTGATCGATCCGCTGAAGATCGCCGCGGGAGAAGCGGCGCTGAAGGATATCTGACATGGCATGGCGGACCTGGGAAGCGATCCGCTTCGTCAGGCGCGCGCTCACAGAAGCCTCCGTGACGCCGACGGCGGATCTGGAGGCGAAGCTTTTGGTGGAACACGCCACGGGATTGAGTCCGACCGAGCTGGTCACCCGGCGCGACCAGCTTCTCGATGACAACGAAGAAACGGAACTGCGGAATCTTCTTTCCAAACGATTGTCCCATATCCCCATCGCCTATCTCTTGGGACACCGAGAGTTTTACGGGTTGGATTTTCTTGTCGATCCCCGCGTGTTGATCCCTCGCCCTGATACGGAGACGTTAGTGGAGACGGTTCTCCGCGTAACCACTCCTTCCCCATCTCTCAGGCTCCTGGATGTGTGCACGGGAAGCGGTTGTGTCGGCATCACGCTCTCCCGGGAACTTCATTGTCCCGTCACGTTGGCCGACATCAGTACCGACGCGCTTGCCGTCGCAGACAAAAACGCGCAAAGGTTTTGCGATGTTCCATATACGCTTGTCCAAAGCGATTTGTTTTCCCACATTGACGGCATCTTTGACGTCATCGTATCCAATCCCCCTTACCTCGCTCCTTCCTGGATTGAAGAGGCGGACCCCCAAGTCAGGAAAGAACCCATCTTGGCGTTGGATGGTGGCAGTGACGATGGGCTTGATCTGATCCGGCGCCTGGTTCCCGCCGCTGTCGAGCACCTCACCCCTGGAGGGAAGCTGTTTCTTGAGTGTGATGACCGGCAAATCAATGCGGCGAAGCGACTTCTACTTGCCAATGGGTTTGTGAATGAGTACAGTGAAAAGGACCTTACAGGCCAAGAACGCGTCGTTTGGGGAGAGATCGCATGTACGACCAGCTGATCGAACGTTTCATCCAGAAAGCGTTCAAGTATCCCAAGGAAGACCAGGAAAAGATCCTGGCCGCGGCGACGTTCGCGGCAGAGAAGCACGCGAACCAGAAACGGGCCAGCGGGGAACCGTATCTGATCCACCCATTAGCCGTCGGCGAAATCCTGATCAAACTGAAAATGGATGCCGATACCATTTGCGCCGGGCTCCTGCATGATACCATTGAAGACACGTCCACTACGTACGAGGATATCCAGCACCTGTTCGGAAAACCGGTTGCGGACATGGTGGAAGGCGTAACGAAAATCGGCGCGCTGAAGACAATGAACAAGAGCGCGGCGGAAGCGGAAACGATTCGCAAGATGTTCTTCGCCATGAGCAAGGACATCCGGGTGATCATCATCAAGCTGGCCGACAAACTCCACAATATGCGCACCCTTCAGCATCTCAAGCCGGAGCGAGCCAAGGAGATCGCCCAAGAGTGTCTGGACATCTACGCGCCACTGGCGGATCGGCTTGGCATTTCCTGGCTGAAAGATGAGCTTGAGGATCTTTCCCTGAAGACGCTGAAGCCTGATGTCTATCAGTTTATCCAGGACTATCTGATGGGCAAGAAAGGTGAGCAGACCGCCTATCTGGGACGAGTGGAAAAATCCATTTACCGGGCCTGCAGCGAGGCGCAGATCTCCGATATCATCGTTTCCAGCCGTGTCAAGCACGCCTACTCCGTCTACATGAAGATGAAGAAGCGGAAAAAGGAAATCGATGAGATATTCGATATCCTCGGCGTGAGGATCCTGTGCAATTCCGTTACGGAGTGTTATGCGATTCTTGGTGTCGTGCATAGCCTTTGGCCCCCGATCGAAGGGCGATTCAAGGATTACATCGCCATGCCAAAGGCGAACAACTACCAGAGCCTGCATACGACGGTGATGTCGCTGGATGGGAAGCTGTTGGAGATTCAGATCCGCACCAAGGAGATGAACTATACCGCCGAATATGGTGTCGCCGCCCACTGGGCGTACAAGGCGGAATCAGGCTCAGAAAGTGGCGCGTGGTCCAAGATGGACAGCGAACAATTCTCCAAGATGATCTCCAAGCTCCAGAGTTGGTCAAATGAGATCGAGCACAGCGAGTCGTTCATGGATGACATCAAGGATGAAATCCTAAAGGACACCATCTATGTGTTTACGCCTCAGGGTCACATCATCGAACTGCCGGCAAACGCGACCGCTCTTGATTTCGCCTATCAGATCCATACGGAGGTAGGCAATCATACCGTTGGGGCGAAAGCGGATGGTTCGATCATCTCTTTGGACACCCCGCTGAAGAATACCCAGGTCATTGAGATTTTGACCAGTCCGAACGCCCATCCCCATGTCCAATGGTTGCGCTATGCCCAGACGTCTGGTGCGAGAAAGAAGATCAAGGCATGGTTGAACAAGTACGACCAAGATATTTTGATCGACAACGACATTATTGCCAAACGGAAGAGCGAGGAACCCCAACCTCCCAAACAAGAACAACAGACGACATCCACCTTTGTTCCGGATGCGGATGGTATTGTCCGTCATGTGAACAACAGCGGGCTTTCCAAACTGAAAGTCGGTGATGAGCGAAACATGATGATCCATCTCGCCCGATGTTGCAATCCTGTACGAGGAGACGATATCGTCGGATATATTTCACGTGGTCGAGGTATTATTGTCCATAAAAAGGATTGCCCAAACCTTCGGCACATGAGTGAGATGGAAGACCGGGTCATTGATGTTGAGTGGGAAACAGGCAATCCTCGGCTTACACGCAATTTTTCCATCATTTCCAAACGCACCAATGATTTGTTTGGAGAGATTGAGGGTGCTATCCATAAATACCAAGGCCATTTGATCAGCGGAAACCTTCATGACAACCCTGAAGGCCGGTTGATTGGGAATTTCGCCATGGAAGTTGCTCATGAGGAGGATTTCAACAAAATCATGAAGAGTCTGAAGACCATTCCATCCATCGTTAATATCACGACGATCAACTGAGGCGAACGCATGAGAAATCTCTTTGAGACCGCTTTTTATCTTGTATATCTTGTCATTGTCATGACGACAGGAAGTGTAATGGTACGAAGGTGCCATGGACGGAAGCAGTACTGGTTGTTTGCGGTCGCTTCTCTGTTGCTTGGTACGGGCGATGCCATGTATCTCCTTCCACGGGCCTATGCGCTCAGTATGGGGAATCTTGAGACAAATGCTTGGGTCAGTGGAATCGGGATGCTGGTTGCTCTTCTTTCCCATGTGACGTTTTTTGTGCTGCTCTATCATGTAGCCCGTCTTCGTTACCGGATTCAAGGTCACATTCCATTCATGGTGTGTGTGTACATTTGTGCAGGGGCAACCTTTGTACTTCATGTGCTCCCACAGAATCATTGGATTACGCGTTCGCCCTCATGGACAATTGGAATTGTACGAGCTATCCCATATATCGCATTAGGCGTTCTTGTCTGTATCTTTTTCGCAATTGAATCAAAGAAAGCTAATGACCAACATTTCCATTGGATGTCTTTGGCAATTGCTTGCAACTATGCTTGTTATATTCCAGTAGTCATTTGGATCCGCTATGCTCCTTCTCTTTGGGTTCTTATGATTCCTCAAGCCGTTACGTTCGTATGGATCATCACCATCGGGTTCAGGGCAATGAGCGGGGAAGCAAAATAGAAAATCCAAACATGTAATCACCAATTATTGTTTCTTCCATTATGCAGACTTTGTTTTTTCTTGCCAAACGAACAGTGTTAGCATACAATAAAACTAACATCATTCGTATGGAGGTATTCTATGGCTCAGAAACGCATTTCAAAAGACATCATTGTTCATGGCGCGACAGAAATGATAGAAGAGATGGGTTATGGGAATTTCTCTTTACATGAATTGGCTTATCGCTTAGGAGTAAAACCATCTTCACTTTATAATCATATGAAGAATCTGGAAGATCTTAAGAAAGCTATTAGTCTCTGCGCAATCGAACAACTCCAAAATGTCGTTCATACTGCAGGGGAAGGAAAAGAAGGGAAAGAAGCTCTCGTTTCTATAGCCATAGCAATACGCAAGTTTGCAAAGACAAACCCTGAACTCTTTAAAACAGTTTTTATTCTGTCCGCTAATGAAGGAGGTATGGAACTTGAGCGACTCATAGATAAACCTCTCGCAGAGTTCACATTAGCACCCAATGACGCAAAACATTTTATTAGGGCATATAGTGCTGCTGTTTTTGGATATATACAACTGGAGAACCTAGGATATTTTAAAAATGCTACAGGGACAGATGCAAGTTTTATTGCAATGGTGGCATTGCTTGTTGCATCCCTCACTCCCGCGAAAAAAGTGAATTAAGCAAAATTGATGCCCTCTTTTTTCAAGAGGGCATCACAAATGATTAAGAAAGTTTTTAACTTTCTATTTTACTGTAAAAGTAACAGGCTGGCTCCAAGAAACACCATCGCTATCTGTGACTTTGACAGTCGCATCTATTTTATCTCCTGGCTGTCCACTCACCAACACCAAGAAGCTTCCTTCTCGTTTTTCCTGTGGACGGATATATCTTGCTGAAAGATTGGAAGAGAGAACACGCAAACTTTGGTTGGTACTCTCCAATGTTACCGTAACACCACTCAATGTTTCGTTTCCCTGGTTACTCAGAGTGAACAAAACAGAAACCTGTTCGCCAGCAGGAATCGTCAAATTCTTATAATATTTGGTATTGATTGCATCAAAACGAATCGACTTCCAGGATGCACTATAAGAAGCGCTTGCTACCCCATCAGGAAGAGAAACGGAATCTGTCGTCAATTTCTCTCCTGTATCATTATTGTACCAGCCATCAAAGATATAGCTTGAATCAGGGGCGACAACAGAAGGAACTTTAGCAGAATTCCCTTGTGTTATCTGACTTAGGTTCGTAACTGAATCAGAGAATTTAATTCCATCTTGGAAAATTGCATAAAGGTTTTGGTCAGTATAAGGCATTGAAATTTCTTCGCCTGCTTTATACTTCACTTCATCGGGAGTAATCCCCCACCCTACAAAAATTCCATTATTTCCACCAATATCTATTGTTGGAAGAGTAACTTTCTCGCCTGGCTTGATAGAAATGGTTTGACTATATGCAACTTTACGATTTTCACTTTGATTAGATAATGTGAGCGAAAGAGTTGGATGATAATATTTGCTGTTTTCAAACAACCAATCAGCCCACTGCGCTTTTTCTTCCCCTGTTGCATTTGCCATCCGAGTGACTAGCATTTCTGTTTGTTCAGCAGAAAGTGTCGGATCAGGTAAATCCTTAATTTGTTGCAAGGTAGCATAATACTTTGTTGCATTGTTCTGATTGAATGCCTTTTGTAATTGCTTTCGAAGATCTTGATATTCTGAAATGTATTCATTTTGCATTTCTTCATACGCTTTTTTTACATCAGAATAGCTTGTAAGTGACAGGTCAAGCACCTGAAATGATTGATATTTCTTTCCACTTAATGATTCGGCGGAAAGGCCACTAGAAATGAACACCAACACTAGCAAAATAACTACCAAACGGAAACCATGTACTTGTTTCATAGTACTTTCTACCTCTCAATGAAAAAATATACTCTGTTTAAGAAAGAAGTTAAGTGCTTTTTTTCATTCTTAACAATTCTTCACAATCAAGAAACTGCAAACTTTTTCTAGTGTATTGTCAATTCCTTAATTCACTATTATTCTGGCATTAAGGAGGAAGAATATGAGACAAATAGATTTGGCATGCATTATCAGACAAGCTAGGGAGCGAGCTGGATTTACACGTATTGCACTTTCTCGTGCAATTGGTTTATCAGATTCTATGGTGAGCAAATATGAAGCAGGATATACCAATCCTACACAAGAAAATCTCGTTAAACTTTGCTCAATCCTCGGGTTAAAATATCCTTTAGTTTGCAGAGATGGAGAACCTGAGTATTGTTCACACACACATATTGTGAAAAAGAAAAAAACACATTACACAAATTTTAGAATTTCTTGACATTTATTTATCTTGCCACAAATTAAACTTTATTTTGTGGCAAGAAAAATTGCAAAAAGAAAAACAAATTATTCTGTTTGGTGAATTCGCGCCTTTTTTATCCATCTGCCATAATACGTTCTTTTATTACGCACCTTGCTTTCTCACAAACTCCACTAATTTTTCAAACGTTACCTGTGCTTCTGGCAAATTCATTGAGAATTGGTATTCATGATTCAGTCCTGCTCCTGGGTACATCACCAATTGAACATCAACACCCAATGTATTCAGTTGAGTTGCAAAATCATAC
>JAKVPA010000010.1 GCA_022482495.1 Sphaerochaeta sp.
GCTGGCTAGGGCATCGGCTTTGCAAGCCGAGGGTCGGGGGTTCGAACCCCCCTGCCTCCAGTGGAAGGTTTTTTTACAGTTGAGCGAGAGGACGGGAAGGATGATATGGTCAAGCGAAGGAAGGGTTCGCGGAGGATGCCTGGGAGCCGCCAGGCGAGGAAGGGCGCGGCAAGCTGCGAAAAGCCGGGGGGAGGAGCCGACATCCCGAGATCCCCGGGTGCCCGAATGGAGTAATCCGCGCGGAGCAATCCGCGCGCCGCGGTGCTGAATACATAGGCGCCGCGGGGAGAGACGCAGGGGAGTGAACCATCTAAGTACCTGCAGGAAAAGAAATCAAACGAGATTCCCCCAGTAGCGGCGAGCGAACGGGGAGGAGCCCAAACCGCGGGCCTTCGGGGCCGCGGGGTTGTAGGGGTGCGCCTGGGATTTGGTCCCGGCGCGCGCCGCATGCACAGCGGAACGGTCTGGGAAGGCCGGCCGGAGCGGGTGAGAGCCCCGTACGCGAAGTGGGTGCGGGCGCGCTGGGCGCGCTGCCTGAGTACGCCGGGACACGAGGAATCCCGGCGGAAACAGGGGGGACCACCCTCCAAGGCTGAATACTCGGCGGCTACCGATAGCGTATAGTACCGTGAGGGAAAGGTGAAAAGGACCCCGGGAGGGGAGTGAAAGAGAACCTGAAACCGCGGACCCACAAGCGGTCGGAGCCATGGCGACATGGTGACGGCGTGCCTTTTGTAGAATGAGCCTGCGAGTTGCCGTGCGCGGCGAGGCTAAGGGACAGGAGTCCCGGAGCCGGAGGGAAACCGAGTCCGAAGAGGGCGCGAGTCGCGCGGGGCAGACCCGAAGCCAAGTGATCTAGCCGCGGCCAGGCTGAGGCAGGGGTGGAACCCTGTGGAGGGCCGAACCTAAGTCCGCTGAAAAGGGCTGGGATGAGCTGCGGCTGGGGGTGAAAGGCCAAACAAACTTGGAGATAGCTGGCACTCTCCGAAATAGCTTTAGGGCTAGCGTCGCGCGGACCGCGCGGGAGGTAGAGCACCGGATAGGCGAGGGGCCGTCACTGGCTGCCGAGCTTAACCGAACTCCGAATGCCCGCGCGCCATACGCGGCAGTCAGGCGGCGACTGATAAGGGCCGTCGCCGAGAGGGGAACAGCCCGGACCGCCGGCCAAGGTCCCGAATGCGCGCCGAGTGGGAAAGGAAGTGCGGATGCACAGACAGCCAGGAGGTTGGCTCAGAGGCAGCAACGCCTCCAAGGAGTGCGTAACAGCTCACTGGTCGAGTATCCGCGCGCCGATAATGTAACGGGGCTAAGCGCGCAACCGAAGCCGCGGGGGCGGGCGCCGTAGGGCGTCCGTCCGGTAGGAGAGCATCCCGCATACGGGAGAAGCGGGGGCGGGAGCCCCCGTGGACGGGGCGGGAGAGAGGATGCAGGCATGAGTAACGTGAAAGACGGGTGGGATCCCCGTCCGCCGGAAGCCTGAGGTTTCCAGGGTAAAGGCAATCTGCCCGAGGGTCAGCCGGCCCCTAAGCCGAGGGTGAAGACCGTAGGCGATGGGAAGCGGGTCAACAATCCCGCGCCGCCGGGCGCTTACGATGGGGCGAAGCATTGCGCAGTACGCCGCGGGGCGGCGGTATGCCCCGCCAAAGCCGCGAGGCGCTGAGGGGTCCAGGGAAGTCCGGGCCCCGAGCCGAGCGGTGAGGGAGGGTCCTTACGGGGGCCTGAAGGGTGTGCTGTGCGGTGACGAGAAAGAACCCCTGGGTGCTACGCCCGGGACCGTACCAGAGACCGACACAGGTGGGCGAGCTGAATATGCGAAGGCGACGGAAGAGTTCGCGTCAAGGAACTCGGCAAACTGCATGCGTAACTTCGGGATAAGCATGGCCCCCGCGAGGGGGCCGCAGAGAAACGGCCCATGCGACTGTTTACCAAAAACACAGGTCCGCGCGAACCAGCGATGGGAGGTATGCGGACTGACACCTGCCCGGTACCGGAAGGTCAAGGGGAGCCGTCAGCGCAAGCGAAGCGGCGAGCCCAAGCCCCGGCAAACGGCGGCCGTAACTATAACGGTCCTAAGGTAGCGAAATTCCTTGTCGGGCAAGTTCCGACCCGCACGAATGGTGTAACGATATGGGCGCTGTCTCGACGCGAAATCCGGTGAAATTGAAGTCCAGGTGAAGATGCCTGGTACCCGTGGTTAGACGGAAAGACCCCGTGAACCTTTACTTCAACTTGGCGTCGGCGCGCGGACAGGGATGTGTAGGATAGGTGGGAGGCAACGAAGCGGGGCCGTCAGGCAACGCGGAGCCGCCGGTGAAATACCACCCTTCCCTTTCCGCGCGCCTAACCCGGGCCGCGAACCGGTCCGGGGACTGGGCCAGGCGGGAAGTTTGACTGGGGCGGTCGCCTCCTGAAGGGTAACGGAGGCGCGCGAAGGTCGCCTTAGGACGGTCGGGAATCGTCCGGCAAGCGCAAAGGCACAAGGCGGCCTGACTGCGAGGCGTACATGCCGGGCAGACGCGAAAGCGGGTCTTAGTGATCTGGCGGTGGCGTGTGGAAGCGCCGTCACTTAACGGATAAAAGGTACTCCGGGGATAACAGGCTGATCTTGCCCAAGAGTTCACATCGACGGCAAGGTTTGGCACCTCGATGTCGGCTCATCGCATCCTGGGGCTGGAGCAGGTCCCAAGGGTTTGGCTGTTCGCCAATCAAAGCGGTACGCGAGCTGGGTTCAGAACGTCGTGAGACAGTTCGGTCCCTATCTGCCATGGGCGCTGGACGTCTGAGGGGTCCTGCCTCTAGTACGAGAGGACCGAGGTGGACGGACCTCTGGTGTACCGGTTGTCCCGCCAGGGGCAGCCGCCGG
Source organism: Sphaerochaeta sp. (assembly GCA_022482495.1). Taxonomy (NCBI): domain Bacteria; kingdom Pseudomonadati; phylum Spirochaetota; class Spirochaetia; order Spirochaetales; family Sphaerochaetaceae; genus Sphaerochaeta; species Sphaerochaeta sp. The sequence continues at coordinate 2,864 of JAKVPA010000010.1, forward strand.
GTAGCCATGTCCGGAAGGGATAAACGCTGAAAGCATCTAAGCGTGAAGCCCCCCCCAAGATGAGACGTCCCCGAGGGTATAACCCTCCTGAAGGAACCAGGGAGACTACCTGGTCGATAGGCCGGGGGTGCAGGCGCCGCAAGACGCACAGCCCACCGGTACTAATCAGCCGTGAGGCTTGGCCATATCATCGTTCCCGCCGTCGCGGGGAGGCTCGGGGGGCGTCCGTCCTGCGGACGGACCCGGAGCCGGCCCGGTGGCCACAGCAAGGCGGACATACCCGTTCCCATCCCGAACACGGTCGTCAAGCGCCTTCGCGCCGATGGTACTGCGGTTCTTCCGCGGGAGAGTAGGTAGCCGCCGGGCCCTTTCTTTTTCCTTCCTGTTTTTGTTTTCGGTTTTCAATGACCGAAGATCTTCGTGGAGCGTGCTCCTCGTGGATGTTTGGTTATTTGTTCCGGTGGCCACAGCAAGGCGGACATACCCGTTCCCATCCCGAACACGGTCGTCAAGCGCCTTCGCGCCGATGGTACTGCGGTTCTTCCGCGGGAGAGTAGGTAGCCGCCGGAATTTTTTTTATCTTTTTCCTCTGACAATATCTGGTGATACTGAATTCCTTGTGGCAACAGAACGAAAGAACGGGTATACTTGCCGGTGAGGAAGCACATGATCCGATTCTACAAACCTACCATTCGAAGAAAAGACATGAACGCCGTCCTGCAGACGATGGTGGACGAAAAGATTGGCCCGGGAGAACGCAAACGGCAATTTGCCGGATTGCTTTCCCAGCAGTTGGGCAAATCGCACTGCGTCCCTCTTCGTTCGTATGTCGACGCGATCCGTTTGTCCTATGTGGCATGCCAGGTCGGCAACGGCTCTCTGGTGGGTATGAGCGTGCTCTCTCCGGAAATCCATCGGTACGCGGCGACGATGCTCGGCGCATCCGTTCTTCTCGGGGATGTGGACCCCGCTACAGGGTGTCTCTCCGCAGATGAAGCGAAACGCCTGGAAGGGGAAGGGTGCTGCTGCGTCATCCTTGATGAACCGGTGGGCATGATTCCCTACCAACAGGATTATTCCTCGCTTTCCGTTCCTCTGATTGAAGATGTCACCCAAAGCATCGGTTCTGTGTATGATACGGAGAAAGCGGGATCGCGGGGAAAGATCCTCGTCTCCGCGTTCGAGGAACCGGATGTGATCAGCGCGGCGGGGGGTGCGGCCATTCTGACCAATGACCAGAAGATCCGCGACGCGGTGCTTTCGTCCATCGCCAGCGTCCGGCCGTTCATGGAACTGCCGGATCTCAACGCGGCGTTGGGGATCATCCAATGTGAGACGTTTCCGGAACAATTGGAGAAACGGCGGACGTTCTACCGGTTGTTCCAGAAAGGATTGCTGAAGACCCACCACAAGCTGTTCGGCATCACCAACCCGGAATTCGAGATCAACGGCTACGGGTTCGCCGTCCAGCTTGATTCGAAGATTGAAGAGGTGATGGATTTCGCCACCCGCTATCAAGTATCGACACGAAGAACGTTCGCCTCGTGCGTCGGTGCCGACAAGGTGGAGGATTTCGACCATTTCCCTGTGGCGATTCCTGCCATCCTCCGGTGTGTCTCGTTTCCCATTTACCCGTTCATCAGCCAGGCAGACAGTGATGTGCTGCTGAAAGTAATCTCCCATCTCCCATAAAGGAACATGTCATGGTAACCCATATCCTGATCATCGCGAACTGGAACAAACCGGAAAGCCATCCGCTGGCGGCGGAGATTTCCCGTTACATCATCAGCAAAGGGCTGATCTGTTCCATTTCCATCACGTCGGACGACGTCAGGGATCTGATCGTGCCTCCTGGCACCGATCTTGCCATCAGCCTTGGCGGTGACGGGACGGTGCTGTACTGCGCCCGGTTCCTGCATGATCTGGGAATCCCCATCATGGCGGTGAACCTGGGCACATTCGGGTACATCACCGAAGTGGGCAAGGATGAATGGAAGGAAGAGCTTGAGTTGTTCCTTGCCGGGAAGACCAAACTCTCACGCAGGCTGATGATCCGGGTGGAAGTGGTCCGCCAGGGCCGGAAAGTGTTCCAGTGCCATGGACTGAATGAGATGGTGGTCACCTCCAGCGGCATCAGCAAGGTGGTGAACCTCTCCGTAAACATGGATGGGGTGTTCGGCGGGATCTTCCGCGCTGACGGCATCATTGTCGCAACCCCGACCGGATCCACCGGCTACAGCCTGGCGGCCGGCGGTCCGATCCTGGACGCCGGTCTGTCCGACCTGATCGTCACTCCGGTCTGTCCGTTCACCCTGTCCAACCGGCCTTTGGTCGTTGACGGGGAGACGGAGATCTCTTTGGAAGTGTTGCCCAAACAACGGACCGGTCTGATGCTGACGGTGGACGGACAACAGAATTTTCCCCTCCATGAAGGGGATGTGATCACCGTGGAGAAGGCGCGCAGCAAAGCGTTGATCGTCTCCAGCGGCAAACGCTCCTACATCGAGGTGATCAGGGAGAAACTCCACTGGTCACGGGGAGGGTTCCATGCTTGAAAGCCTTTCCATCCGACATTACGCGCTCATCGATGACGCCCAGATCGAATTCGGTCCGGGTGTGACCGTCCTGACCGGTGAGACCGGAGCGGGGAAGTCAATCATCATGGGGGCGCTTTCCTTGCTGTTGGGGGACAAGGCGGAAAACCAAGTGATCCGCACCGGTTGTGACTCCGCATCGGTCAGCGCCACCTTTTCGTTCACCAATCCCTGGGAAGCGCTCCGTCACGCGTTGGATGAGATGGGGCTCTCCCTGGAAGACGGGGTTTTGGTGCTCTCCCGGACGTTGAAATCCAACGGACGGTCGACGATCACCATCCAGGGCGTGGCGAAGACCCGCTCGGAACTTGCTCTGCTTGGATCCCTTTTGGTGGATGTCTCCGCCCAACGTGACCATCAAAGCCTGTTTCTGCCCGCCAAACAACGCGATGTGCTGGACGCTTACGCCAGGGATGAAAAGGAACGCGTCGCCTATCGCACCCATTGGGATGCGTTGCAGGGACTCCTTCGGGAGAAGGATGAACTGACAACGGCGCTGAAGGACGCGGTACGGGAGACGGACTATCTTTCCTTCGCCGTCCAGGAGATCGAACACGCCGACATCAAGGACGGTGAGGATGAGGCGGTTGCCGAGGAAGTCCGGGTCGCCGGCTCGTACGAACAGATTCATACCCGTCTGGAGACGGTGGAGTCGCTGTTGGGCGGGGAGGGTGAGAGCAGGGGTGCGGTGCTTTCCCTGAAGGACGCGGCCAGGGAGATGAACGGCGCATCCCGTCTGGATGCTTCCCTTGCCGAATTGGCATCCCGATTGGAGAGCGCGTCCATCGAATGTGATGATATCGCCGAGACCATCCGCGACCGGCTGGGGCGGATGCGCTTCAGCCAGGAGAAGCTGGATGAACTGCAGGCGCGCCTTTCCCTGTTGCAACGACTGAAAAAGAAGTATGGACCGACGCTCTCCGATGTGCTTGCGTTTCTTGACGCATCCCGCCGGAAGCTGGACGCAGGTCTTCACGGACAGGAACGCCTGTCCGTGATTGAGAAGCGGATCATTGACGAGGAACACCAGTTGGCTGCGGCCGCTGAGGCGCTTACGTCCCGTCGGATGGCTGCCGCCAAGGACCTGGCAGCCAAGATCCAGAAAAACCTGCGTGTGTTGGGGATGGAAAAAGCGGTGTTCACCATTTTGGTGCAGCCTGCGGAGCGTTCCGCCTGGGGGGCTGATGACATCTCCTTCTCCCTGTGCGCCAACCCCGGCATGGAAAGCCGACCCATCGCGGAAGTGGCCAGCGGAGGCGAATTGTCCCGTGTCCTGCTGGCGTTGAAGACCACGTTGGAAGCGGATGATGAGGTGGGTACGCTGGTGTTTGACGAGATTGACGCCGGCATCGGAGGGGCGGTGGCGCTTTCCGTCGGAGGACAGCTTGCCCGTCTTGGAGCCGGGCACCAGGTGATCGTCATCACCCACCTGGCTTCCATCGCCGCCATGGCGAACGGACACCTGGTCGTTTCCAAAGAAGTGGAAAACGGCGCTTCCTATACCCATATTCGTCCGGTACACGGGGATGAACGGGTCAAGGAGATCGCGCGGATGCTCAGTGGCGATACGTCAGAGATCAGCCTTGCGCACGCTCGAGTGTTGGTGCAAAGTTCAGGTCATATCCTAGATTCCTGACTTCCTCCGAGCAGGTTCCGCAGAGGGCGGGGAAGATCACTTCCTGCAACTGTGTCAGATCTGGTTGGACGCCTTCTGCGCGCACCATGGAAAGAAACTCCTTCAGAGTGACGGCGAATTCGTCGTCGATTGTATTGTTTCGTCCCATCAGTACTTGGGTGATCACCGAAATGCCGAAATTGACCAATGCGGCAAGCCGTTCCTTGTCCACAGCCCGACGGGAGTGCGAGACGAAACGGGTCAGGCGGAAGAACGCCTCCTTCACTTCCATCCAATTGTCCTGCCGGTAACGGAGGAAGATGCTGACCAAGGCGTTGAACGCCAGCCCCATGGTCTGAACCTCCACCAAAGGATCCATCGGATAGGGGCTGTCATCGGCGAAATATCCGAATTTCTGGATTTCATCGGCGATGCGCATGATGTCTTCGTAGGGAAGGGTGGCGAAATCCATCCCGACTTTCTTGTTGAAGTAGATGAACATCGATTGCGGGATGGATGCGTTGGTAACCGTCTGTTGGGAGATTTTCTTTCCCATCCGGTCGGTGATCGTCACCACCAGGTTGATGATCCCGGACCCTTGGGGTGATTTGTCTTCCACGTAGGCGTTCCAATGGGTCAGCAACTCCGTGTCGTACAGCAGGAACGCCGGACCGTCGGCCGATTCCAACAGGTAGTTCCCATACCGTTTCTCCCCATCTCCGAACCGGGCGGCGAGATGGAAGAACAATGTCGCTTCCGTCATGCCGGACAGCTGCATCCATTCCTTCGCGGCGATGGTCATGCCGTTGCCGTCCTGGGGACGGTTGCATTTGGCCTGCTGCAGGTCGATCAAAAAGGAAGGAAGCACCGCTTCTCCGGTCAGCTCCTGGTACAGGGAGACGGACATCAGCGCGTAGGCGATGTTCTGACGAGGCTCGATGCCTCCCAGGTCGGAGAAGAACCAACCGCAACTGGTGAACGAATACATGGAGAACATGTAGCAGACGAACATACCGGCAAGTTCCTGCCGGTTCGCCTCATCAAACGGATGGGTTTCGTTCAATTGGTCCAGGAACGCATCCATCGTCATCTGCTTCGCGGCGACCGGTCCGAAGTGGGAGAGGATATGGTGCAGGTCCACTCCTTCCCCAAACACCCGGCCGACCGTTTCCTGGCAGAGCTCCATCACCTTGGCGTGCATGGTGCGGAACGCCGTGCGAAGGGGAAGGCGCCATTTCTGGTTCCAGCCTTCCTCACCTCCGGTGTGGCAACCACAGTCCTTGTACCAACGGGAAACGCCATGGACACAGGACCATGAGGTTCCTTTGTCGTCTTCTCCTGGCAGAAGGACGGCGTGCCGCTTGGCCGGATGATTGGCCAGATAGGTGGCATAATTGGTAAAGGTGAAGTCTGACCGGCTCTCCACTTTCTTGATCAAGGCGCAGAGGGCCATGTCACCGAACGGTTCATGATGTCCGTAGATCTCCCCGTCGGTGGCCGTATGGATCAGACGGGTGTTGTCGCTTGCCTTGATGGAAAGCAGCTGGTTGTACAGATTGTCGGCGTCCCGGAGCAGATGCCCGAAACTGATGCCTCCGGCAAGACCTGGATGATAGAAGAACGCGCTGACGGTGCCGCCTTTCTCTCCGGTAAGGATGAACGGCTCGTCGTAGGGAGCCGGTTTGCCGGAGAGATCGATCATGTCGCCATGGGAATCCTCGACGCTTTTGCACTGCCACGGTGAGAGAATGACGAACTTCACGCCACAGGAGGAGAGGATGTCGATCACCGCAGGGTTGATCGCCGCCTCCGGGCACCACAGCCCTTCGCTGTCACGTCCGAACCAGGTACGGAACGCCTCCAGCCCCCATTCCACCTGGATCCGGGCATCTTCGGGATCATCCAGCGGAAGAATGGTGTGGTTGAACCCCTGGGCGATGGCGTTGCCGTGTCCAAGCCGTTTTACGCTGTCTTTGTCCGCCTGGATGATCGCCTCCATGGTGGCGGGATGGTTCTCCTCCATCCAGGAAAGAAGGGTCGCTCCGAAGTTGAAGCTGATATGTGCGTAGTTGTTGCTGATGCTCTCGATCTGACCGGTCGAGTTGAGGTATCGGCTATGCGCGTTTGCCCGGTAACAGGAAGCCCAGATGCGTTCGTTCCAGTCACGATACGGAGCTGCGCTGTCCTGCACCTCAACGATGTCCGTCCTGGGGTTTTCCCGGGGCGGCTGGTAAAAGTGGCCATGGAGGATCAAATCTGTCGGGTATGTCGTTGGAGTATTCATGAGTATTTGTTTTCCCATCATACCATGAAGCGATGCGCTTGTCTGCAATTCCTTTGTCGTTTTGCTGTATACTGCCCGCATGAACAAATCCTGGAATGCGCAAGAGTACCAGAACCAATGCATGTTCGTCCCTTCTTACGGGAAGGGATTGTTGCCTTTGATGGGGGATGTACGGGGAAAGACGGTGTTGGATATCGGATGCGGCAGTGGAGTTTTGACTGAGGAAATCCACAAGATGGGGGCCGTCGTCCACGGCATCGACGCATCGGTTTCGATGATCGCGTTGGCAAAGTCCCAGTTTCCCGATCTTGACCTGAGCGTCGCCGATGCGTTGTCCCTTCCGTTTCAGGACGCCTTCGACGTGGTCTTCTCCAACGCCGTCTTCCACTGGGTGGAAGGGGGAAAGCAGCAAACGTTGCTCAGCGGGGTGCGGAAGGCGCTCCACCTTGGCGGGACGCTGGTGTGTGAGATGGGCGGAAAAGGATGCGGGGAATCGGTGCACCATGCCTTGTCCGAGGGGTTCGCCCGTCGGGGTTTCCATTATGTGCATCCGTTCTATTTCCCCAGCATCGGGCAGTACGCCCCGATTTTGGAGGCATGCCACCTGCAACCAGTGTTGATGCAATGGTTTCCCCGGCCGACGAAGATGAACGGTCGTGACGGGCTGAAGAACTGGATCTCCATGTTCGTCACCGCGCCGTTCGCCGGCATGGAAGAAGAGATGCGCCAAACCATCATCCAGGAGGCGGAAGACCGCCTCCGGAATCAGTTGTTTGATGGTACGGACTGGATCATCGACTACACACGGCTCAGGGTCGTCGCCACGGCCGTCTGACCGCTATCGCTGCGTCCAGTATTTCTTCGGCACGGGGTCGCATCCGTCCCAGATGATCTGCCGGAAGTGGGTGGGGTCGGTGTTTCCCTCCGTGTTGAGGAACAGGATGTGGCTGTCAGGCCCGATCCCCAGGGAATCGACCAGTTCTTCAGCTTTCGGCTCGGTCATCAGAGAGTAGAACGCCCCAAGCGTGATTGCCCCGCTTTCGCCGCTGATGATGAACTCGTCCCCCTTGAGCGGAACGGCGTAGATACGCATGCCACGCGCCGCCACGTAATCGGGAACCTTCATGAACACGTCGGCGTCTTCCTTCAAAATACCCCAGGCAAGCGGACTGGGATCCCCGCAGGCCAGGCCCGCGCAGATGGTGTCCAGATCCCCGGTCACCGAATGCGGTTTGCCGTCATTGGCAAGGGCGGATGCGTAGATGCACGCCGCCTTCTCCGGTTCCACCACGACGCATTTGGGCGGATTGTCCGGGAACAGGGCGTGATAGAACCCGACGACGGAGGCCGCCAAGGCTCCGACGCCTGCCTGGACAAACACGTGGGTGGGCTTGATCAACCCAAGTCCGGACAGTTGTTCCTGGGCTTCCAGCAGCATGGTGGTGTAGCCCTGCATGATCCAGGTGGGGATTTCCGTATAGCCGTCCCACGAAGTGTCGCTGATGATCTCCCAACCATATTTCTTGGCGTCAATGGCGATCTGCCGGACGGCGTTGTCGTAGTTGCCGGGAATCACCTTGACCGTCGCGCCATAACTCTTGATGGCGTTGATCCGTGCCTGGGACGTTTCGCTGTGGACGTAGATGACGCATTTGTGCCCCAGTTTTCCCGCAGCCCAGGCGATGCCCCGTCCATGGTTGCCGTCCGTCGCGGCGGCGAAGGTCAACGTGCCGGTCTTCGCTTTGGCTTCCGGGCTGGTCAGATAGGCATAACTCATTTTCTCGTCGCTGATGCCCAGCCGTTTCTGCAGGAACCGGAACAGGGCGAACGAGCCTCCCATCACCTTGAAGCTGTTCAGCTCCAGGCGCTGTGACTCATCCTTCACGTAGATTCCGCCCACTCCGAGCATGTGCGAGAGGGAGGGGAGGCTGACCAGGCGGGTGAGATTGTACCCGGGAATCTGGCGATGGAACGCCCGCGCGATGCGGGCCGTTTCGATGGGGAACATCGCCTTCGCCTGGGTGATGTCCTTGTGCTGATGGCTCCTGATGATCCAGGAAAAATCCAATTGCTCTGTTTCCATAGGTTGTTGTCCTTCTTGGTTGGTCATTCTATCATAGAATGGAATCAGAAAGTTTTCAATATGCTCAGTATCAAAAAGAAGAATTGCTCATATCATCAAAAAGTGTGAAAATATCTGAAAAATACCGTGATTCGTGTGATAGCGTGTAACTACCGTGGAACGCTTGTGCGGAATCAGCCCCCGATGACTGAATTGTTGACTAGTTCTTGCTTTTTCCCTACAGTTATCGTAACAACACACAAGGGGAACGCCACATGGTTTTGATTCATCTGGAATTGTTGTCGGACGCTGAACTTCGGTACATCGCCCGACAGGAAGGCTTTTCCGATTGGGAGAGTCTGGACCGCGATGAGCTGATCGAGCAACTCCAGGAAAAATATGAGGATGAAGACGACCAAAACCCGATCGCGCGGGATACGGTAAGCCAGAAGCGTTTCCTTACATCATTGACCGACTTTGGTTCTCCCGACAAGAAGAACGGCATGCTTCCCGGACTGGAAGAGTTGCCGAAAGCCTATAACGAGACTTCCGTCCATCTGCTTCTGCGTGACCCCCAATGGGCGTACGCCTACTGGTCCCTCTCCGCGGCGACCAGGACGGAGATCACCTCCGAGATGGAGAACCCGGAATTGCTTCTCAGAGTTTCGATGCATGATCCCCAGAGTGGGGAGAAAGCTTCGTTCGACATCTCCATCGGCCTTGCCGATGACCAGTGGAACATCAACCTGCCCCGGCTGGGGGGCGTATACGGTGTCTCGATCCTCTGGCGCAAGGCGGATGGATCGACCATTACGCTTGCCCAGTCAAAAACAGTTGAGACGTTCCCTTCCTATTGGGAGGAACACTACGACGAGATCTCGATGGACAAGGACAAGTTCAACGTGATGTTCTCGTCGGTGCTCTCCAATGAAGGGGAGGTCGCCGATAATCCGATGCTTCGTTCCGTGGCGCGGATCCTGAGCAAAGGGGTGCTTGAATCATGAAACCAACCAATGTCGCCATTGTCCTCAACGCCCATCTGCCGTATGTCCGTCATCTGGAGTATCCTCGCTTTCTTGAGGAAGACTGGTTGTATGAGGCGATCAGCGAGACGTATCTTCCGCTGGCGCGGATGCTGGCACGGATGGCCCATGAGCATTATCCCGTCAAACTGACCATCAGCATGAGTCCCACGCTGACCTGCATGCTTGCCGACGAACCACTGCAGCAACGGTTCATCTCCTATCTGAACATGCACAGGGAGCTGGGGGAGAAAGAAGTCCGCAGGACGGAGACGGAGCAGCCTGAATACGCCGAAATGGCCCGGTGGTACCTGAACCGGTACCAGCAGAACCTGGATGATTTCGAGGCGTGCGGGCACAACATCCTTACCCTTTTCCGCAGGTTGGAGGAGGAAGGGGTGGTGGAGTTGATCACCACCTGCGCCACCCATGCATACCTGCCGTTGTATCAGGAATATCCCCAGGCGATCAACGCGCAGATCGAACTGGGCATCCAGTCCCATCTGAACGCGTTCGGCCATATCTCACGTGGCTTCTGGCTGCCGGAGTGCGGATACTTCCCCGGTCTTGAACAGTATCTGAAAAGCAAAGGGGTCTCTTGGTTCCAGACGGCCAGCCAAAGCATGCTGCTCTCTCCGGACAAGGTGGAGGACGGTACGTTCCGTCCGGTGCGCTGCCCCAACGGCCTGGTGGCGTTTCCCCGGGACTATGAAGCGACCAGTCTGGTGTGGTCCAACACCAGCGGGTATCCGTGCGATCCCCGCTACCGTGAGTTCTACCGGGATATCGGCTATGATCTTCCGATGGACTATATCGGTCCGTACGTCGAAGAAGATGGAAACCGTATCTTCACCGGATTCAAGTACTGTGCCATCACCGGGGCGGGCAATGAGAAACGGCCGTACCGGCTTTCCGAAGGAAGGATGCTGGTCAAGGAACACGCGGCGAATTTCCTGTACAACATCACCAACAAGAACTCCCGCATCGCCCGGACGATCGGCATGGATCCGCTTTCCACGCTCTGTTTTGACTGTGAGCTGTTCGGTCACTGGTGGTTCGAAGGCATCGATTGGCTGGAGGAAGTGCTCCGCCAGGGATGCCAGGGAGAAAACCACGTGGCGTTCATCACCCCCACACAGTTCCTGGAGTCAAATCCCGATCTGGAGACTGCGCGGCCGGCATTCTCATCCTGGGGGCAGGGCGGGTTCAGTTCCACCTGGCTTGATGGATCGAACGCGTGGGTGTACCGGCACATCCACCAGAGTCTGGAGCGGATGGGCGAACTGGCCGAGCGTTTCCCTGACCAGATCAGCCTGAAACGGCGTTTCCTCAACCAGGCGGCCCGCGAAGTGTTGCTTGCCATGGACAGCGACTGGCCGTTCATCATGTACCACCGCACCGGCGGGGCGTATGCCCAGAAACGGCTGGAAGAGCATCTGCAGAACTTCAACGTGGTGTACAGCAACATGTGCAAGAACGCCGTGAACACCGAATGGCTGGTCAAGGCGGAGAAGAAGGATGTGATCTTCAAGGACATCGATTACAACATCTTCGCCCCCAAACGCCACTGAGCGCACCCTTCTTTCAATGAGCCCCCAGGTGGGGCTCTTTTTTTTGTCTCTGTTGGCGCCAGAGTTTCTCTTTTTCCGTCTATTTTCTCCTCTGTGTAAACTTTCGTTAAGTGGAAAAGTCGCGATTTCTCTCGGACAACCGGAAAAACGCCCATGACCGTCCTTGTGCCTTGGTGGGGCGAAGTGTAGATTATTGGTAGAAAGTGGGAGAAAATCCCATTTTGTTGGCGTATCAAGAGGAGATTGTGGGAAGATGCTGACGGGTGAATTCAGAGTCACCATTGACGAAAAAGGCCGCATTCTCATCCCGTCCCGGCTTCGGGTGGAGATGGATGGGGACGGTCTGTACGTCACCCGCGGTCTGGAGAATTGTCTTTGGATGTTCCTTCCCCAAGGTTTTGAAAACCTGATGCGCACCATCATCAACGGACCGGGAGCGGTGTTCAACGCCAACAGAAGGTTGCTCCAACGGAACATCATCAGTCCCGCCCAGCTCTGTGAAATTGACCGCAGCGGGAGGATCAACATCCCGCCGACACTCCGTGAGTTCGCGAAACTGGAATTGAAGGAGGAGTGCACCCTGCTCGGCTCGGGAACCTATCTTGAGTTGTGGAACACGACGGCGTTTGACGCCTACCTGACGGCGATGGATCCGAAGTTCACCCAGGCCGCCCAGGAATTCGGCGATACCTTGGGAGGTGTGTGATGGAATTCGTCCACTATCCCGTGATGCATGCCGAAGTGCTCTCATATCTGGTACCCACCCGGTCCAACGCCGAGATGGTCGACGCGACCACCGGGGAGGGCGGGCACACCAAACTGTTTCTGGAGACTTATCCGGATCTGCACGTCACCGGTCTTGACCGGGATGCCGGCATCCAAAAGAAAGCCATCGAGCGGCTCAAGCCGTTCGGAGCGCGCTTCACCCCGGTGAACACGTGGTTCGACACGTTCTTCACCGACTACCACGGGCCTCTGCTCGATCTGGTGCTGTTTGACCTGGGAATCTCCTCCTATCACTTTGAAGAATCGGAACGGGGCTTCTCGTTCCTGAAGGATGAGTCGCTTGATATGCGGCTGGATACCACGGCGGCGAAAACCGCCGCCGATGTGGTCAACGGATATGACGAACAACGGCTTGCCGATGTGATTTGGAAGTACGGTGAAGAACGGTACTCCCGACGCATCGCGAAAGCCATCGTTCTGGCACGCAAGCGTGGCGGAATACGCACGAGCAACGAACTTGCCCAGATCATCTGGGAAGCCGTCCCTCCGCCGTACCGGTATGGACACATCCATCCGGCGACACGCTCGTTCCAGGCGATCCGCATCGAGGTGAACCAGGAATTGGACCGCATCACGCCGGCAATCCGCGGGGCGGTGGCCGCCCTTCGGTCCGGAGGGAGGCTGGCGGTCATCAGCTTCCATTCCCTGGAGGACAGGCCGGTGAAATGGCTGTTCCGGGAACTGGCACAAGGGGAGGCGCCAACGGTACGTATCCTGACGAAAAAACCGGTGGTGCCCAGTGAAACGGAAGATGCGGAAAACGCACCGTCACGGAGCGCAAAGCTGCGCGTCGTGGAAAAAGTGTAGGAGGACGACATGAATTCGTTGATCGATCGTGATTTTGATGTGAATGACATTTCGCAACCCATAGAGAAGGGCCATGAAGCCACCGTCTCAAAGTTCAGTCATGCCGTCGCCATCGCGATGCTGGTCTTCATCTTGGCGGTCGTCTTCGCCGTGGTCTGGATGGAAGGGGTGGACCATACCCTGCAGACCGACGTAACCGATCTGGAGTCCCAGATCTCCCAGCTTGAGGAGCAGCACCGGTCACTGCGCGCCCGTCTGGCCATCCAGGGGATGCCGGAGGATCTGGTGCGGAGGGCCATTATCGAAGGGGTGACGTTTGAGCGCATCGACGCCCCGGACATCCTGCTGGTGGGCGGGGAGGGCTGAGATGAAGCTGTCCGTCGCGTATGATTTCAAGGAAGCCGCCCGCATGCTGGGCGCCATCCGGACCATCGGTGAAGGGTCGGTGATCACTTCGGTGGAGACTGACTCCCGTTTGGTGCGTCCCGGTTCCCTGTTCGTCGCGCTCGCGGGTTCCGTCTGCGATGGTTCCCGCTACCTCCCCCAGGCAAAGGCGGCCGGAGCGGCCGCCGCCGTCGTCTCCCAACATCATGTGGACCAGACTGTTGTTTCCGTCGGATTGCCGCTTATCATCGTGGACGATTCCCTCAAGGCGTTGTGGAAGTTCTCCCACGCCCATCTGTCCCGGTTTTCCGGGGTCACCTATGCCGGCGTCACCGGTTCTTGTGGAAAAAGCACCACCAAAGAGGCGCTTTCCGCCATCCTGTCCCAACAGGGACGGACGGTGAAGACGCCGGGAAACCTTAATTCGGAAATCGGCATGCCCCTTTCCGTGCTTTCCGTAGGGAATGGGACGAAATACGGGGTGTTCGAGATGGGTGTCGACCATGCCGGCGAGATGGACCACATGTTTTCCGTGCTCAAGCCGGACGTGGGTATTCTGACCAACATTGGCATCTCCCATCTGGAGAAATTCGGTACCCGGAGCGCCATCGCCCATGAGAAAGGCCGTCTGTTCCACAGAGATATCCAGGCGGGATTCATCTCCCGCGGCTGTCCGTTCATCCGTCAGATCGAACGGGAGAGCGGCATCATGCTCCGTTCGTATGACCTTTCGTCGCTGCATGCCGCGGACCGGGGGCTTTCCGGATGGGACCTTGTCATTGGAAATCACCCCTGCCACGTCAACGCCGTAGGCGCGCACCTCCTCTCCGATATCGCCGGCGCCGTCGAAACGGCCCGGTTCCTTGGGGTGGCGGATGACGCCATCGCCGCGGGACTGGAGGGATTCACGCCCATGGAAGGACGTTCCACCGTGCTTTCCGGTGGCGTGACGATCATCGAGGACTGCTATAACGCCAGTCTGGATTCCACGCGTTCCATTCTGGAATGCGTCAACGCGCTTTCCTGGAACGGCCGCAAGAAAGCGGTGTTGGGACCGATGAAGGAACTGGGCTCGGAGAGCCGGAAGGCCCACGAGGAGATCGCCCGGAAAATCCTCCATTCGGACATGCATTCCGTCTTCCTGTTCGGAAAAGAGACGGAGGATGCCTATCTTCTGCTCAGACGGGCCGGTTGGAAAGGGGAACTCTCGTTCACCGAGGATTTCGCCACGCTGGAGGACGAAGTTGCCTCTTCCGCCAGCCACGGAGATCTTTTTCTGGTAAAAGGCTCCCGAGCCGCGTCCATGGAGCGGTTGATTCCACTGCTCAAGGCTGCAGGATGAGGAGGGGAGGATGCACATGATCATTGCGTGCGCAGGCATCGGTTTCATTGTCACCTTCGTCATCTCCCGCACCATGCTGCAGGGGGAGCGGAAACTGGTGGTGCGGATCAAGCCGGAACTCCAGGATGTCCAGGGAGAGAAGGCGGGAACCCCGACCATCGGGGGGATCGCTTTCTGCGTCGGCACGACGGTGGCCAACCTCGCCACCGGCATCAACCCGGTGTTGCTGCTCAGCATGTGGCTGTTCTGCCTGATCGGGTTGTGGGATGATGTGGAAAAGACCCATACCCTGAATGGTGACGGCCTTTCCCCGCGCACCAAACTGCTGTCCCAGCTGTTTGTTTCCGTATTGGTCGTCTCCACCCTGGCCGTATCGGGCAACCTCCATACGACGATGTTCGGCCACAACTGGGGAGTGTGGTACGGACTGTTCGCCATCCTGTACCTGATGTTCTTTGTCAATGCGGTGAACATCACCGACGGCTTGGACGGCCTTGCAGGCTTGGTCTCCATCCTCCCGTTGATCCTTCTGTGCGTCATCGGGGCCAATCCGTTCCTCTACGCGTTCATCGGTTCCCTTGCCGCGTTCTTGGTGTTCAATCTCAAGCCGGCCAAGTACTTCATGGGGGACGCGGGCAGCCATGCAATTGGTGCGGTGCTCGCCACGACGGCGTTGATGGACAAGACGGAAGTGGTGACGTTGATCGCCAGTTCCGCGTTGGTCATCGAACTCTTTTCCTCGCTGGTGCAGATCATCTTCATCCGGACGCTGGGAAAGAAGGTCTTCTCCATCGCGCCGCTGCACCATGCGTTCGAGAAAAAAGGAATCGCCGAGCGTACCATTGTCACGGGGTACACGTTGCTGACCGTACTGGTGTCTTTGGTCGCCTATCTGGTCTACAGGGGGTAGAGGAATGGATCGACGACGGCAGTTTGACGATTGGAACATTACCTATCAGGCCGAGGAAGTGGAATCGGAGAAGGAAGGGACGAACAGCGCGTTCACGTTTCTGTGCGTTCTGTTGCTGCTCACCGGCTTCGGGTTGATCATGCTGTACAGCGCCTCCTACGATGAGGCGATCCGTCACGCGCTTCCCCATTACTACTACGTGGCCCGTCAGGCAATGTTCGCCATCGCCGGCCTTGTGGTTGGCCTGGCCATCCGGTTCGTTCCCGTCCGTTGGTTTTCCGCCTTGTCCGTTCCGATGTTGCTGCTGTCCCTGATGTTGATGCTCCTCACGTTGTTCTCGCCGCTGGGGTCGACTGTTCTGGGAGCGCGCCGCTGGCTGCGCTTCGGTCCGTTGTCCCTCCAACCGGTGGAAGTGGTGAAGTTTTCCGTCGTGCTGTTCCTTGCCTTTTGGTTCCGTGACGAAAAGCGCAAAGGAATCAATCGTTTCCTGGTTCCCGTGCTGGTCATGCTGGGCTTTTCCGCCCTGATCATCCTGCAACGGGATTTCAGCTCGACGGTGGTGTTCATCGGACTGTGCCTGGCCATGTTCGTCGCTGGTGGCATCGGCTTCGGCCATCTGGCGCTGCTCATCGCTTCGCTTGCCGTCCCGACTGCGGTCATCATGCTTTCCGCGCCGTACCGGGTGCGGAGGATCGCCAGTTTCCTGATGCCGGGGCTGGACGATGCCTCGATGAATTATCAAGTGTCAACCGCGCTGAAGGCGATCAAGGCAGGGGGATTCTTTGGCGTTGGGCTGGGCAAGGGGACGTACAAGCTCGGCCTGCTTCCGGAAGTGCAGAATGATTTCATCTTCGCCAACATGTGCGAGGAGACCGGGTTCGTCTGGGTGATGTTCCTGATGGCGATGTTCGTCATCTTCGCCATTCTTGGGTACAAGACATACCAGCGAGCCAAACGTCAGGACCTGTTCCTTTCCTATCTGGCATTCGGCTACACCACGATGATCGTCTGGCAGGCGGTCATCAACATCGCCGTAGTCGTCGGGTTGCTGCCGCCTACCGGCATCCCGCTTCCGTTCTTCAGCCAGGGAGGGACCAACCTGTTCGTCGTTCTGGTTTCCTCCTCTCTCATCTACCGTGTCATGCTGATCTGTTCCGGCCGCATCCCATTGGAGAAAAGCAACCTTTCCAAGGATGAACGCAGGCTGGTTGAATTTCCCGCTTCCGGTGAGGAACCTCGTTCATGAACGTACGCAGGCTTCTGTTGGTGCTCTGCCTTTTCGGCGTTCTCATCTTGATTGTCCGCTTTTCCCTGCAGTTCATCCCCGCCTTCGTCATCCGGGAGATCCGGGTGACGGAAAACCCGGCGGGCTACTCCATCCCCGCTTCCGCGGTCCGGGTGATGCAGTCGTGGAATGGAAAGAACGCGTTCTCCTTTACCCGGGCAGAGATGGAGCGGGCGTTGTCGTCCGATCCCTTGATTCTCAAAGCACAGGTGCGTCGTCGGGGCGCCGGTGTGGTTGCGGTGAGCTTGAGGATCCGGAAGGCCGACGCGGTGATCCTCTGCACGAAAGAGGGTCAGGTGGTGGATTCCCTGGTGGTGACGGATACGGGAATCCTGCCGCTTGCCGAAGATGAGCGGGATGTGTACCCCGAGCGGGTGGTCCGGGTGGAGGTCAGCGATTCCTATGGCCAAATGATGCGCCACTACGGTGTGGACGACGCCTTCCGCTCCGTCCTTGCCATGGTGGGATCCATATCCGGCGATACATCCTTGATAACCACCGTGAAATACGATAATAATAGTAGCAACAGTTTCGGAAACGTCGTTCTCGTTCTCGAGCCCCTGAACGCGCTGGTCTCCGTCCGTGAAAAGATTGATGCGTCACGCCTGTCCCAGGCGCTGGAAGTGGTCAAGAGGGAACAGGTGGGCAGCATCCCTTCACGGGAGCCGACCCGTTACGATGTGTACGGTTCCGGAATGGTTCGCCGATAGCGGAGGTTGCAGGATGGCTGGGGACAAAATGTTGATGGGGCTGGATATCGGCTCGAGCAAAATCCGATGCGTGATCGGTTCGGTCGATCATGACGGACAGCTCATGGTCGATTCCCTGTGCGAACGCCCAAGCGAAGGCGTCCGCGCCGGTTCCATCGTCAACATCGAACAGACTCTGAAGACCATTTCCAGCGTAACCAATGAAGCCGAGCTCCAGGCAGGGGCGGAAGTGACCGACGTGGTCATCGGCATCGGAGGGGAGAACATCATCGGCGTGCCCAGCAACGGGGTGGTGGGCATCAACAGCAAGGACCAAGAGATCAAGCGGGAGGATATCTTCCGCTCCCTGGAAGTCGCCCGTGCGTTCGAGCTTCCCCAGGACAGGGAAATCCTCCACACGTTGGTCCAGGAATTCCGCATTGACGGACAGAGTGGCATCAAGGATCCGGTGGACATGCTGGGACACCGTCTGGAAAGCCGGGTGTTGATCGTCACTGCCAGTTCTTCCATCTGCCAGAACGAGCGCAAGTGCATCACCCGCGCCGGACTGTCCGTGCGTCGGATGGTGCTGCAGAGCGTCGCCGACGCCGAGGTGGTCCTCAGCCCGGAAGAGAAGGAGATGGGCGCCATTCTGATCAACATCGGTGGCGGGACAAGCAACATGATCGCCTACAGTCATGGGGCGCCGATCTACACCGGAGGCATCAACCTCGGCGGGGATTCGGTGACCAGCGACCTGGCGTACATCCTGAACAAGACGAAGACGGTGGCCGAGCAGATCAAATGTGAGTGCGGGCACAGTTATGTCCCGTCCGTGCCTGCCGACCAGATGGTCGTCATCCCCCAGGTTCAGGGGCTGCCGTCCATCAGGATGCCCAAACGGGAATTGTCACGGATCATTGAACCTCGTATGGCGGAGATTTTCAGCAGGCTCCAGGCAAACCTGAACAAGACAGGGGTGCAGGGGGCCTACGGTGGCGGAGTGGTGCTGGTCGGTGGCGGCGCGCTCCTGTCCGGGGTGACGGAACTTGCCAGCGAGATTTTCGGGATTCCCGCTCGGCTCGGGTTCCCCGAAGCGATCGGGGGTTTGGATCGTTCGTACATTAATCCCTGTTACACCACCGTGCTGGGATTGTTGAAGAGTGAAGCGAAACGGGTGAAGGACGAGGGTCCGCAACCGAAGAAACGCAGGGAACAGGAACGGAGCGGGGAAGGTGGCGCTTTCTCCCGAGTCAAAGGCTTTTTCAGGACGCTTTTTTGAGAGGCTGGTCAATGGATAACAACAAACAGACACCAATGGATTTTGGCATGTTCGATGTGGAAGACATGGTCAAGGACGAGCAGACAGCCGCCACCGTCATCAAGGTGGTGGGCGTCGGTGGCGGCGGCGGAAACGCCGTGAACCGGATGATCGCGAGCGGCCTGAAGAAAGTGCAGTTCGTGGCGATGAACACCGACATGCAGGCCCTGCAGCGCTCCAACGCCCAGGTACGCCTTCCGTTGGGTCGCGAACTGACCGGAGGCCTGGGAGCCGGTGGAATGCCGGAAGTCGGGGAAAAAGCCGCTCAGGAAAGCAAGGAAGACATCAAGAAAGAGCTGGAGAACGCCGACATGGTGTTCATTACGGCGGGCATGGGAGGCGGAACCGGTACGGGAGCCGCCCCGGTGGTCGCCGAGATCGCCAAGAGCTGCAACGCCCTTACCGTCGCCGTGGTGACCACCCCGTTCGCCTTTGAAGGCAAGAAGAAGATGATGCTTGCCCAGGCAGGGATTGAAAAGCTGCGCAAGAACGTCGACACCCTGATCATCATCCCCAACCAGTACCTGTTGAAGGTGGTGGAGAACAACACGCCGATCAAACAGGCGTTTTTGATGGCTGATGAAGTGCTGTTCATGGGCGTGCAGGGCATCAGCGAGCTGATCACCGAACCAGGGGAAATCAACATCGATTTCGCCGATGTACGCACCGTGATGAAAGGCAAAGGGGACGCCCTGATGGGCATCGGCTTCGGAGAAGGGGCCAACCGCGCCGTGGACGCGGCCCGGCAGGCCATCAGCAACCCGCTTCTGGAGAACGCCTCGATCGCCGGAGCGAAGAGCGTATTGGTCAACCTTTCCGGATCGGAGAACCTCACCCTGCAGGAATACGAGGATGTCGTTGAGCTGATCACCCAGAACTGTGACGAGAACGCGCTGATCATCGCCGGCCAGGCGTTCAACCCGGAGCTGGGCGACCGGATCAAGGTCACCGTGGTGGCCACCGGGTTCGAACACAAGGAAGAGGTGGTGGGCGCCGAGACGGATACCATTTCGGCGGCCAAGCGGTTCACCATCCCCACCGCCAGCCAGACAGCGCCGCTTTCCGCGCAGAAACCGGCTGAAGGGGAGAAACCCGCCGCTGCCCAGCCCAACCCCGCAGGCACCATCCAGATCAACCGATGGCAGGATCTGCAGAAGCAGATCGGCAAAGCGCCTCAGGGAACGGGGAACGATTTCAGCATTCCTGCCGTCCTCAGGTACGGACAGCATGATGGATCTCAGGATCAAGGGCCGAACAGCGGGTCATGAACGGACAGGATCTCGATCTCTCCGAACAGTTCAAGGAATACCTGTTTGTGCAACGTCGCCTTTCCCGGGCGACGGTTGCCGTATATCTGCCGGTGATCACCTCGTTTTTGTCGTTTCTTGAGGATCAACACCTTTGTGTGGAAACGGTATCGTTGGATGACATCCAGCGTTATTTGATCACCCGACGCGAGGCGACCGGCGATGGGGGACGCACCATGGGCAAGTATCTTTCCGCCCTTCGGACGTTCTTCTCGTTCCTCGTCCAGGAACGGATCCGTGAGGATAATGTGGCGCGCCGGATCAAGGCGCCCAAAACGGCGCCCCCGCTTCCCACCGCGGTGACGGTGGACGACGTGGACACCCTGCTTGGGGTGATTCCGACGGACGATGACCTGGGTTACCGGGACCGGACGATGTTCGAGTTGATCTACAGTTGCGGGCTTCGGGTCAGCGAGGCGACGGGGCTTCTGGTCGGCAGCATCGACAACGGAAGCATCCGGGTGCTGGGCAAGCGAAGCAAAATGCGCCTGATCCCCCTGGGGGATGTGGCCCGTTCCTACCTGGATACATACCTTTCCCAGGTACGGCCCCGCCTGGTGCGGACGCGCCCGTTTGAGAAGCGCCTGTTCGTCGGAAAAGACGGCAGGCCGCTGACCCGTCAGGCGGTGGCCAAACGGTTTGACCAGTACCGGGACCAGGCCGGGATGCCCACCGTCCACATCCATACGCTTCGCCACAGTTTCGCCACCCATCTTCTGGAAGGTGGGGCGGACCTGAGGAGCGTGCAGACCCTGCTCGGCCACAGTGACATCAAGACGACGCAGATTTACACCCATGTCAGCACCAAGGACATGCGGGATGCCTATGATGCGTTCCACAAGGAGGAGAAGGATGATTGATCTTCACATCCTGTGGGCGCTCTGCCCGCTGGTATTCCTTGCCGGGGTGATCGACTCCATCGCCGGTGGCGGTGGGCTGGTCAGCCTGACGGCCTACGCTGCCTTCGGGCTCCCGCCGACGATGGCGCTGGGAAACAACAAGTTCTCCTCCACCTGCGGCACGACGATCGCGACGATCCGGTACGCGAAGAACAAGGACATCGACTGGTCGGTGGCGGTGGTGGCGTTCGTCTGTTCCATCTGCGGCTCGCTTCTTGGCAGCCGCCTCGCCTTGATCTTGGATGGTGTCTACCTGCAGTACCTGCTGTTGTTCCTCGTTCCGGTCATCGCCGTGCTGACGTTGGTCAAACCGGATTTTGGCAAGGCGAAGGAGTGCAGGCACAAACTGTTGGTCAGCGCCATCACAGGGCTTGTCGTTGGTTGCTATGATGGTTTCTTCGGTCCGGGAACCGGGATGTTCCTCACTTGGATATTTTCCGCCGTGGTGGGGCTGGAGCTGCTCAAGGCGGTGGGGACGACCAAGGTGGTCAATCTGTCCAGCAACATCGCCGCTCTGGTGACGTTCGCAATAAGCGGCAACATCGACTACCGCATCGGAATTCCCTGCGCGCTCTCTTCCATCGCCGGAGGATACATCGGCAGCGGGCTTGCCGTCCGCAACGGTGCCAAGGTGATCAAGCCGATGCTGGTCGTCGTCCTGGCGCTCTTGTTGGTAAAAGTGGTGGTCAATCTGTTCGTTTCCTGAAGCAAACACACGAATTGCGTGGTAGATCCGGCATGGAGTGGGAAATGGCATGCGCGTTTGTCGCCGATCCTTCGCCCAACCGGACGAAGACGACCCGTCTTCTCCATGGCGGGTCGTTTGCGTTCACTCCGCGTGCCCGGGAGATGTCCCGGATGCTCGGTGAACGGTCCCTTGCCATCTGCGCCATTGGGGATGACTCCTATCCCGTTTCGTTACGGGATCTTCCTGATCCTCCTGCCTTCCTGCTGGTCCATGGCGCGCCAATCCCTCCGGCTCCCATCATTTCCATCGCCGCTCCGTTGTACGGGACGGCGACGTCGTGGCGGGATGGAGTCTCGTTGGTACGTCTCTTCTCCGGCCATGGCTTTGCCGTCGCCATGGGGGATGTCTCCGTGATGGAGCGGAATCTGGCGAAAGCCGTGCTGGATTCTGGTGGCCGGGCGATCATCGTGACGGACAATCTGGACAAAGAAGGTTGGGATCCCCGGCTTTGTGTGCTCAGCCCGTTTCTGCCTGGCTCCTCCTGTCCTTCGGATTTCCATCATTCCCTGTGGAACATCGTGACGGGATTGTCCCAATTGACGGTGTTGATCCCGCCACCTACCGGAACGGTCATGTCCCGTTTCGCCTCCGAGGCGCTGGACATCGGCCGGGATGTGTTCCTGCTGGGGGGAAGCGGACCGTGGTATGAAGGTGGATGGGATCTGTACCAGTCCGGCTGTCCCGTCTTTCCCCTGGGATGAAAGCTGTGGTACGATACAGGCATGGATATGGATCTGGTGGAGGAATTTCTCATCTATCTGAAGGATCTCCGCTCGTACAGCGCCCACACCGTCACGGCGTACGGGACGGATATCCGCGAGTTCGGGACGTTTTGCGCCTCCCTCAATCTGGACTATCCTGAGGTGGCGGTGCAGGATGCCCGGATGTACATCGGATCGCTGCGCTCCAGCGGAGAGCACAGCGAAGCGTCCATCAACCGGGCGCTGTCAGCGCTCCGGACGTTCTACGCCTATCTGTGGGACCGAAAGATTGTCACAAAGAACCCGTTTTCCGATATCGCCGTCCATGCGAGCAGGGATCATCTTCCCTCGGTGCTTACCCCCGAGGAAGTGCACCAGCTCCTTTCCTTGCCCCACGATGATTTCCCCTCCAGCCGGGACCATCTGCTGTTCCTGTTTTTGTTTGATACGGGATGCCGTATCAGCGAGGCGCTTTCCGTCACCGAAGAGATGCTTGAGATGGACGCGCGCCGCATCCGCATCATCGGAAAAGGGGGCAAGACGCGGTATGTGTTCTTCACTGAAACGACCAAGAACGCCATTGCGGAGTATCTGCCCCGGAAACGGGAACTGCAACAGGAAAAAGGGGTGAGTGATCCCCAGGAGCTTTCCCTGTTGTTTGTCTCCAATAAAGGGAAACGCTTGCCGATGAGTACGGTTCATACTATGTTTGATACGTATCGGTTGCGGTTGGGTTGGCAGAAGGCATTCACTCCGCATGTGCTCCGTCACAGTTTCGCGACGGATCTTCTGGAAGAGGGCGCGGATATCCGTACCGTCCAGGAGATGTTGGGACATGCGAGCATTTCGACGACGCAGATTTACACCCACGTGACCCAACAGCGACTTTTGAAGGTGGTGAAGGATTGCCACCCTCATGGAAGGAAGTGAACGAATGGAACAACTCAAAGGAACGACCATCATCGCCGTACGACGCGGCGGAACCGTCGCCATCGCCGGTGACGGACAGGTGACCCAGGGAAACACTGTTGTGCTGAAGGGGAATGCCCACAAGGTGCGCCGGCTGTACAACGGAAAGATCATCATCGGGTTCGCCGGGGGGACGGCGGACGCATTCACCCTCAGCGAACTGTTCGAACAGAAACTCAAGCAGTTCTCCGGGGACATCACCCGGGCTGCGGTGGATCTGGCCAAACAGTGGCGGACGGACAAACAGATGCGCCAGATGGAAGCGATGATGCTGGCCACCGACGGCGACAAGATCTTTCTGATTGATGGAGTCGGGGATGTGATCGACCCGGAAGGGGATGCCATCGGCATCGGTAGTGGCGGGGAATACGCCTATGCCGCGGCGCTTGCCTATCTGGACTCCTCCAAAGAGATGACCGCCGCCCAGATCGCCCGCAAGAGCATCGAGATCGCCAGCCAGATCTGCATCTTCACCAACACCAACATCATTGTGGAGGAACAGAACGCATCATGAACGCATTGCCAGGAATCAAAACACTCGACGAAATGAAGCCCCGCGAAATCGTCGCGGAGCTGGACAAATACATCATCGGCCAGGATGAGGCCAAGCGCACCATCGCCGTGGCCATCCGTAACCGCACCCGACGAAAGCGCCTTCCCCCGGAGATCCGGGATGAGGTGTCGCCGAAGAACATCATTCTGATCGGTCCCACCGGGGTGGGCAAGACGGAGATCGCGCGCAGGATCGCAAAGTTGTCCAATGCACCGTTCATCAAGGTGGAGGCGACCAAGTACACCGAGGTTGGCTATGTCGGTCGCGATGTCGAGTCGATCATCCGGGATCTGATGGGCATCGCCGTCAACCAGGTGAAGCAGGAGCTGGCGTGCAACGTCAGCGATGTGGTGAAACAACGGGTGGAGGATCGTCTGCTGGACCTGCTGGTCAGCCCGATGCCTGCTGCTCCCAAGCCGGATGGTTCGTTCACCCAGTACGTGGACACCACACGGGAACAGTTCCGCCAGATGCTTCGCGACGGAAAGCTGGAGGACAAGGAAGTGGAGATGGCCGTCCCCAACAAACCGCAGATGGGCATTGAGATGTTCGGCTCCGGCAATGGGGATGACATCCGCAACGCCATGGAAAGCCTCAGCTCGATGTTCGGCGGCGCTGGGGCGAAGAAACGGAAGATGACGGTCCACCGAGCCCGGGAGATCATCCAGGAACAGGAAGTGGAGAAGAGCGTCGATCCTGACAAAGCGGTGGATATCGCCAAGGACAGGGTGGAGCAGATGGGGATCGTCTTCATCGACGAAATCGACAAGATCGCCAACGCCGGTCCGACCGGAGGCAATCTTGACGTCTCCCGGGAAGGCGTCCAGCGTGACATCCTTCCCATCGTCGAAGGAACCAAGGTGAGCACCAAATGGGGGGTGGTGGACACCACCCACATCCTGTTCATCGCAAGTGGCGCGTTCCATGTCTCCAAACCAAGCGATCTGATCCCTGAGCTTCAGGGGCGGTTCCCCCTCAGGGTGGAGCTGAACGAGCTGAAGGAGAACGATTTCTTCCGGATCCTCACCGAACCGGAGAACGCCATCACCAAGCAGTACCAGCAACTGATGAAGACGGAAGGCGTGGACCTGCAGTTCACCGACGAGGCGCTTCACCGCATCAGCCAGATCGCGTTCCAGATGAACACGACCAACGACAACATCGGGGCCCGCAGATTGTTCACCATCATGGAGAAACTGCTGGAAGATCTGTCGTTCCATGCGGATGAGCTGGACGGAGAGACGGTATCCATCGGCAAACAGTATGTGGATGACCATCTGAAGGGGATCCTGGAGGACCAGGATCTGTCACGGTACATCCTATGAGCCTGAACCTTGCTTTCCGTCATTCGGATCGGATTACGACGCCGCGTTGAAGCAGGCTCGTGAGACGTACGGGTCGGCGATCCGCATCCAAAGCCGCCGGGATTTCACCCGGCGCAAACTGTTCTCCACCCGCCACTTCTGCGAGATTTCCTTCTACTTGGTGGAAACGCCGGAAGTCAAGGAAGCGGACGGGAAAGAGAGCTGATCACTTTCCCTTGGCTGACCAGGCCTTTGATCACCTCCCCGACGGCCGGGCTGGCGATGTTGGCACCCCAGATGGTGTCCCCTTTGGGGTTCCCCGCGGCGATGTAGATGATGTACTTCGGATCGTCCGCAGGGACCAGCGCCAGCGTGGATGCCAGTACCGAGCCGTCGGCGTAACTGTTGGTCTGGGGGTTGAGGATCTGCGCCGTGCCGGTCTTCGCCGCGACCTGGACTCCGGGGACGGCAGCTTTCACCGCCGTTCCGCCTTCCTCGGTGGCGCTCTGCATGTAGGAGAGGATTGTTTTGGCCACTTCCGGAGAGGTGACGGTTGCGCCCTGTTCCACCGTGCGCTCAAAGCGGACCGTACCTTGCGTACCGGTTGCTGTTCCATCACTCCGTTGGAGGATCAGATGGGGGAGCAGTACCGTGCCGCTGTTGGCGAACGCCGTGGCCGCGACGGCCAGGTGGAGCGCCGTGACGGACAGCTCCTGCCCGAAGCTGATCGTCGCCTGGCTGCGGAGCGACCATTTGGAAGGATCGTTGATGCGCGCTCGGCTTCGGGATGGAAGACCAATGTCGTACGAACCGTTAAACCCAAATGCACAAAGCTTTTCGTAGAATGCCTGGGGGTCGGTCTGCATGCTCCAATGGGCGATCGCCCCGTTGCAACTCTTTGCGATCATCTCCCGTGGGGTGACGACGCCGTGAGGTTCATGGCAGTTTATGGTGATGCCGGAGAACGTGTAGCTGCCGTCGCAGACAAACGGCGTGTTGAGATCCGCCTGTCCGATCTCCATGTCGGAAGCCAGGGAGAACACCTTGAACACCGAGCCTGGTTCGTACAGGTAGTTCACCGCGTGGTTGATCCGTGACGTCTCGGTTGAGGAGGAGATGCGGGATGCGTCATACCACGGATAGCTTCCCATGGCCAGGATGTCCCCGCTCTTGGCGTCCAGCACGATGCCGACGGCATAGTCTGGGTGCTGGGTGTCGGCGATCTGCTGCAACTGGAGATCCACCAGATATTGAATGTCCACGTCCAGCGTCAACATGATGTCCTGTCCGTAGGTGGTCGCCTCCGTGCCGACTTGGGGGGTGGGGGAAAGCAGATTGTTCTGTGTGTACTCAATTCCTTCCAAACCATTGTTCTGGCTGTCGACGAATCCGACCAGCTGGGAAGCGTGGAAGCTTGCCGGATAGGTGCGTCCGGTATGGTTTTCCACCGATACCTGCTGGGTCAAGCCCTTCCGAGGTGATGACCTTCCTCAGTGCTTCCAATTGGGTGGGATCGATCTCTTTCTTGATCAACGCATAGGTGGTGTACTTGCCGGCCTGCGCCTTGATCTCGTCGACGCTCATGCCAAGGTACGGAGAGAGAAGCGTCGCCAAACCATCCATATCCTTGATCTTTGAAAGATGGAAATACAGACTGGAATAGGGCGTCTCGATGGCAAGGATCCTGCCGTTGCGGTCGATGATCGTCCCCCGCACAACACGTGGGGAGACTACCGGATCCTGATATGTTTTGCGTTTGGCGGCCGGAAGGATGACAAACAGAAGGCGAAGTGCAAGAATAAGAAAAGCGATCAACGTGGCGGAAAGAAATACCTGATAGACTGTTTTGCTTTGACTCCGGCCCATGATTGCTTTATAGTACTCACAAGGAGACGGATTGTCGAGGTATGGGAAGAGACAGCTACGATGACATGCAGGAACGAAACGACGGCAACAAAACCGCCTGGCAACCCAAGGGGAACAACCGGGTCCGCGTCATTGCCATTGTGCTGAGTATCGGCATTTCCGCCTTGTTGCTGATTCTCTGGTGGAATTCGTTGTATCCCGCTGAAAAAAACCAATCATCCGGCACCACCACGGCGGAGCAGGCGGTTGTCACACCGGTTCCTCCGGCAAGCCCCACCGTCGAGGTGGTCTCTGAAGCGCCTGTGGTGCAAGCACCCCAACAACTGGTACAGCCAGCAGCGCCTGCGGCGAGCGCGGCGCAACCCGTACCTTCTTCCACGACCGCAGTCAGTCTTTCCGACACAAGGAAGCGTGGCGCTTCGAAGAACAGTGTTCAGTATCTCGATCATGTGGTGGCTGATGGCGAGGACCTGACATCCATCGCTGCACAATATGGGCTGAAGACCCAGACGATCATCTCGGTCAACCAGGTGAGGAACGTCAATGCCATCAAACCGGGGAAGACCCTGAGGATTCCTGACCGTGACGGACAATTATATGAAGTGAAAAGCGGAGACATGCTCTCCACCATCGCGCGAACGTACCACATGGGGTGGAAGACCCTGATGGAGGTCAATGCGCTTACCAGCGAGATCATCAGGCCGGGCCAGACCTTGTTCATCCCTGATGTGACGCAACCTGGTTCCACAGACGCGGAAATCTCCACGGTCTCGTTCCAGAAACCGGCGCAGGGAAGCATCGTCGGAGCGTTCGGGCAACCCAGCGTCGATCCTTCCGACGAGGGAAGCCTTGATGGCGTGTTGATCCAAGGTTCTGCGGGAACTGCCGTGTATGCCGCAGCCGATGGTGATGTGGTGGATGCCGGATACGAACAGAAAGGGCGGGGACGGTTCGTCGTGATCAGTCACGCTGATGGCTATCGGACCAATTACGCCCATCTGGAAAACGTTGATGTAAAAAGCGGGGTGAAAGTCGCCAAGGGACAGGTGATCGGTTCCATGGGAAGCAGTGGGACGGAATTCATCGAACCGACGTTGTATTTTGCCATCGAACAAAACGGGATCAGTCTGAATCCCGCCGATTTCTTCTAACGGAAACCGCATGAAAGAACAACCAAACCAAGAAAAAATCCTGCATTTTGTACCCAAAGACGCCAGAGAAGCGAATGGCTCCGGCAACACTCCGGAAGCGGTGCTTGAAAAAGCGCGGTTGTGCATGGAAAACCGTGATTACAAGATGGCGAACACGTATGCCAAGACATGTCTGGAGCGGGATCCGGATAATCTCGCCGCGCAGACCGTCTATGCCATGACGGTGATCAACGACAAGGAAAGCGAAGAGCAATTTGATCTTTTCCTTAAAAAAGCCGTCACGCGTATGCAGCGCGAACGATGGGATGTGGGTGATGAACGGTTTGCGGCGTATCTGCAGATGCGGGGAGAGTATGGGAATTTGCTTACCGAGGAAGGGAAGTATCATCTTGCCTGCCACCAGTATGAGGCGATTTTGGAAGCGGATCCCTTGGATAGGCAGAAACACCGCTACCGGCTGGCGTCCCTGTATGCCATTTTGGAGCAAAGAGAACGCCTGGAGACGCTGTTACAGAAGTACCCCTCACAAGAAGAGAGCCCGTTCTTCCAGTTTCCGCTGGCTGTGGCAGCCTTCAAGGAAAGTGATTATGCCGTAGCAGACCGTCTGATGCGTTCCCTGTGCAAACGGTCAAAACACTGGGCGGACGCATTCCGCCAGGATATGTTCGTCACGTTGACCGACCATATGGACGATTATGACAAACAAGGATACCAGCCCGGCACGTTTGACGAGATGCTTGCCGTTCTTGACTGCAATGCCATTTTGCTGGTCACGACGCCAGGCTTCACCGATTACGGCATCAGCCTGACGTATCTCTGACCCCTGTCCCTTACTGGTACCGTCCGCAACAGTTCTTGTACTTCTTCCCGCTTCCGCAGGGGCATGGATCGTTGCGTCCGATCTTTGGGCCGCTGCGGCGGATTGTCGTGTTGGCGGCTTCTCCTGCGCCTCCCTGGGTTCGCTGCGCCTGGGGATTGCTTTCTTTGGCGAAGGATGTTTGCGCCGCATGGCTCTCCACGACCCGTCTGCTTTGGCGGTTTGCCGGGGTGGGGCTTTCTCTCCGGGTGATCTGCACACGCACAAGGAGCTGGGCCATGAACAGCGAGATGTTGTCCAGCATTTTCTGGAAGATTTCGAAGCCTTCCACTTTGTATTCAACCAACGGGTTCTTCTGGGCGTAGGTCCTCAGCCCCACCGCTCCGCGGAGTTCTTCCAGCATGTTCAGGTGGTCCTGCCAGCGAAGGTCGATCTGCCTGAGGTAGTTGAACCGCAGGAACTCGTTGAATTGCTCCTTGCTGACGATGGCCAGTTTCTCCTGGACGTTCTGGTCGATCAGGGAGTGGAGGTGATTCTTCCAGTCATCCACCGTCGCGCTGGTTTCCAGCGGGGTGATCTCCAGGAAGAACTGGTTCTTCATCTCCTCGACGATCGTCTTGACCGGTTCATCCTTCTTGAACGCGTCATCACAGATCTGGTCGGTCAGGTCATCGCAGTGATCCAGCACCCGGTCGACAAGATCGGTGGAAAGGAGGATTTCATCCCGTTGCTCGTACAGGTAATTGCGCTGTTCGTTCAGGACGTCATCGTACTCCAGCAGGTTTTTCCGGATTTCAAAGTTTCGCTCCTCAACCCGTTTCTGCGCCTTTTCGATGGCGTTGGTCAGCATCTTGTGCTCGATCGGCTCGCCATCCTGCATGCCGATCCTTCCCAGCATCGCCTTGACGTTGTCGCTGGCGAACAGACGCATCAGGTTGTCGTCCAGCGAGACGAAGAACCGGCTGGTGCCGGGATCACCCTGTCGTCCTGAACGTCCGCGCAGCTGGTTGTCGATACGGCGTGACTCATGCCGCTCCGTACCCATGACGTACAGTCCGCCCAGTTCCTTGACCCGTTCGTACCTTGTCTTCCATTCCGGCATCACCTTGGCAAGCGCTTCCTTCATCTCTTCCGGGCTTGCGTCGGTCCCCACCAGTTTGCGGGCCATCGACTCGGGGCTGCCGCCCAGCTTGATGTCCGTGCCACGACCGGCCATGTTGGTGGCGATGGTCACCGCCCCCTCTGCTCCGGCGTTTTCGATGATCAACGCCTCCCGTGCGTGGTTCTTTGCGTTGAGCACCTCATGGCGGATGCCCATCTTCATCAGAAGGGAGGAGAGCAGTTCGCTCTTCTCGATGCTGATCGTGCCGACGAGGATCGGCTGTCCGGTGGCATGGATCCGTTTGATCTCATTGCAGATCGCCTGGTACTTGAACTGTTCGTTGTAGTAGACCAAGTCACCCAAATCCTTGCGTTGGCAGGGGACGTTGGTCGGGATGACGACGACATCCAGCTTGTAGATGTTCATGAATTCCGGCGCTTCGGTATCCGCCGTACCGGTCATGCCGGAGAGTTTGTCGTACATGCGGAAGAAGTTCTGGAACGTGATGGTGGCCAGTGTCTTGTTCTGGGCCAGCACCTTGATGCCTTCCTTCGCCTCGATGGCCTGATGCAGGCCGTCGCTGTACCGGCGTCCGACCAGGATACGGCCGGTGAACTCGTCGACGATCTGGACCTTGCCATCGGCGACGACGTAATCAACGTCCTTGTGGAACAGCTTCAGGGCCCGCACCGCTTGGGTGACATAGTGGACGAACTCGAAGTTCTCGTCGTCGTACAGGCTGCCGGTGATGATGTGGTTGCGCTGCAAAAGCTCTTCCATATGGGTCATGCCTTCACTGGTGAAGGAGACGCTCTTCTGCTTTTCATCCAGTTTGTAATCACCATGGGCGTCGAACGGCGCTGCGTTCTTGTCGAACCGGGAAAGCGGGTCTTCCTCGTAGTATTCCCCGGTGGCGGGATCCTTCTCGCATTCCTTCAGATACGGGGCGACGACTTTCGCGCCATGGACTTCCTTGGTGTCATCCTCCGCCTGTCCGCTGATGATCAACGGGGTTCTCGCCTCGTCGATCAAAATGGAGTCGATCTCATCGATGATGCAGTAGTGGTGTTTCGGCTGGATCTTTTCGGCGGCTGACCACTTCATGTTGTCCCTGAGGTAGTCGAAGCCGAATTCATTGTTCGTCCCATAGGTAACGTCGCAGGCGTAGTTTGTCCTGCGCGCCTCGTTGTCCATCTCGGAGAGGATCACGCCGACACTCAGGCCAAGAAAGCGGTAGATCGGTCCCATCCATGCGCTGTCACGGCCGGCAAGATAGTCGTTGACGGTGACGATGTGTACCCCTTTGCCTTCCAATGCGTTCAGATACGCGGCCGGCACACAGGAAAGCGTTTTTCCTTCACCGGTCTTCATTTCCATGATCTTCCCTTGATGCAGGACGATGGCGCCCATGATCTGCACGTCGAACTGCCGCTGGCCAAGCACCCGCCAGGATGCCTCACGGGCCAGGGCGAATGCTTTGGGCAGGAGGGCGTCCAACTGGGCTCCTTGGGCGATCTGTTGTCGGAAACTGGCCGTTTGGGCGGGGAAATCCTCGTCCTTCAGACTCTTCGCCCATGTTTCCTCCGCGTTGACGTTCTTGACAATCGGCCAAAGGGCCTTCAGGTCCTTTTCCTGTTTGGTGCCAAACAATGTTTCAAATAATCCCATTGGGGTGTCTCTCTTTGTGGTTGATTTTGCAAAGCATGAAAACCATCTTCAAGTATACAAAAACTAACGGCATGTGGAAAGCGGTATGACGCATGATGGCAAACATACCGGATTCTGTTATAGTTGGAACATGCGTGTCTGTTATGTCGGAGGAGGAACCATGGGACATGTCAACCCGGCGTTGGCTGTCCACCAGGTGCTGAAGGACGAGGATGGATACTCCTGCCTGTTTCTGGGAAGCCGCCGAAGGGCGGAACGGGAAGCGGTGGAGCGGCAGGGACTTCCGTTCGTACCCCTGTTCAGCGGGAAACTCCGCAGGTATTTCTCCCTGAAGAATCTCACCGACATTCCGTTGATCATCCTGGGGTTCTGCCAGGCATGGTGCGTGCTTCTGCGTTACCGGCCTGATGTGGTGTTTTCCAAGGGCGGGTACGTAAGCGTTCCCGTCGTAGCCGCGGCGCATCTGTTGCGGATTCCGGTGGTCACCCATGAGTCCGACGCCTGTCCCGGCCTGGCTACCAAAATCATCAGCCGCTGCGCGAAGAAGGTGTGCGTGGCGTTCCCCGAGGCCGGGGATGGGTTGCCACAGGAGAAGGTGGTGGTGACGGGAAACCCGGTGCGTCCTGAGTTGTTTCTTCCTCCCAAGGTGGATATGAAACGGAGGTTGGGGACGGACAAGCCGCTCTTGCTGGTGCTGGGCGGCAGCCAGGGGGCGCGGGAGATCAACGAACTGGTATGGGACAATCTGGACGAACTGACCGGCATGGCATTCATCTATCATCAGTGCGGGCAAGGGCAGTGGAAACCGCTTCGTCATGACGGCTACCGTGCCGTACCGTACATCGGGGAGGAGCTGAACGACCTGTATCATGCCGCCGACCTGGTCGTTTCCCGAAGCGGGGCCGGCGCGGTGGGGGAGATCTGCCACTATGGCAAGCCATCCCTGCTTGTCCCCCTGTCCACTGCATCCAGCCGTGGGGACCAGGTGCGCAACGCAGAGCGAATGGAACGTCTGGGGGCTGCGGTGGTGTACCATCCCGGGGATGATTTTCCAAAAATGGTGCATTCCCTGTTGGAAGATGGGGAAAAACGGAGTAAGCTTGGAACCAAGGCACGCGCATGTGCGACGGATGACGCTGCGGCGTCTCTTGCCCGCGTAATCAGGGAATGCATGTACACACAGGAGAAAAGACCATGACCATGACCATTGGGTTTGCCGGTTTCAATACGGTGGATATCGTCATTATGGTGTTGTTGTTGATCGGGGGCATCGGTGGGGCCATCACCGGTTTCGCCATCTCGTTTTCCCGGACGGCCGGGTATGTCGCCGGCTTGTTCCTGGCTCTGGCGTTCACCACTCAGATTTCCGCGAAACTGGCCCAGACCTTCACCATGAAACCGGTGCTTTCCTCACTGTGCGCGTTTCTTTTGTTGTTCATCATCGGATATGTGCTCCTGGCCATCCTCGGCTCGACGCTTGAGAAGATTTTCCAGCTGGGAAGCGGGCTTGAGGCGCTGAACCGTATCCTCGGCTTCTTCTGGAGCATGCTGTTGATGTTCTTCATCATCGTGGTGATCTGCTACTTCTTGAAAAACCAGACGTTGTGGAACGTCAAGGATTCCTTCAGCCAGAGCCAGTTCATCACCCGTTTGATTGATCCTCTGACACCCAACGCAGAGAAGTTGATCACCAAGGCGCTGCAGTGATGTTCGGATCCCTCGCCCCGTATCAGCCTGCAGTCTGCAGGGAATTGTCTGACGCCATCCACAACGGCACGCTGGGACAGGCCAACTTGTTCGCCGGCCCCCCATACAGCCTGCGGATGACCATGGCGCTGGAACTGGCCCGTGTGCTCTCCTGCGCCAAGGGCGGGGAAGACGGATGCAACTGCCCCTCATGCGCGTCGTTCTCCGACCTTTCGATGGACAATGTGGTCATCATCAGCCAACGGGACCACCGGAGCATCATCGAGACATCCCTATCGTTGTTTGAGAAGAACCGTACCGCTTTTTCCCGGGCGTTCCTCACCCGGAACATCAGGACCTGCCTGCTGGCCTACCATGGGGCGTTGCTGGCGACGGCGGAAAAAGCCCAGAATGCCGCATACGGAGCGGCCGGCAAGGTGGACGACCTGCTTCGGGATCTTTCCCAGGAAGGACAGGACCTTACCGCGAAGACGGCATCCGAATACGCCAAGGCCCTTCGGGAGGGAATGAAGACGTTGTATGATGCGGAGAAGAAAGACACCTCCCTGTCCATCGCCCAGACCCGGGCGCTGGATGCCTGGAGCAGGGAGACGACCGTCGGAGGACAGAAACGCTTCGTCATCATCGAGGATGTGGAGGACGCCAATGTCGGCGCCCGCAACAGCCTGCTGAAGATTCTGGAGGAACCGCCACAAGGGGTGTATTTCACGTTGGTCAGCTCCCATGCCGAGCGGATCATGCGCACCATTCTTTCCCGGGTGCGGAAGTTCACCTTCGCTCCGCTTTCCACCGAAGCGGTGAACCAGTTGCTCCAGCCATGCTTCCTTCCGTCTCCCGTGACGGATTTCGAGAGTTTCTTCCTTGCGTTCAGCGGAGTGGACACCACAGAGTTGGGGCAGATGGCGAAGAGTGTAGCCACGTCGGTCCTGTCCGGCAGGATGCTCCCCCAGAAAACGTTCGATGACATGCTGCAGCGTCTGACGCTTCCCAGCCAGATCACCTATTTCCTGGAACGGCTGTTGGAGTGTTTTGAGGATGCGTTCCTTGCGGGATCCCTTCCGATGGAGCGTGCCAGGGATCTTGAGCGAACCGTCTCCCGGATGCAGCGGGAAGCGGCGCTGTTCAACCAGAACGGCAAACTGCTGTTGGAAAACCTGTACCTGCATTTGCTGGAGGTCTGAGATGAACCGATTCGTTTCCCGCGCCATCCGGAAGATCGACCAGATGGATACCAAGCAGATCATCACGATCATCAACAATCTGGATGGGGACGTCAGGATGCTGGAAGCGGTGCTGGATTCCCTGCAGGAAGGGTTGATCCTCTGCAAGAACGATCGTTCCGTCGTCTATGCCAACGGAAAGTGCCAGCAGATGATCCCGATGTTCCTTCCCGCCCGGTGGGGGTACGAAGGGATGGCGTTCCGTGACGTGGTGGATGACAAGGAGATGATCGCCTACGTGGAGGCGTGCCTGAAGACGACAAGCCGTGATGACGCGAAGGAGTTCGATTATCCCTGGGGTGGCGGGGTGCGGACGATCAGCGTGCGCGTCGTGGAGTCCGACGAACTGAAGAACAATTCGTTCCTTGTCATCTTCACCGATGTGACGGAGAAGAACCAGGCTTCGGCGCGCCTGCACCAGAGCGAATACCTGGCGTCGATGACGACGATGGCCGCCTCGATCGCCCATGAGATCAAGAACCCGCTGGCAGCGATGAGCATCCATCTGCAACTGCTGAAGAAACTGTTCGTCCGCAAAGGCAGCCTGACGATGGACGACGCCAAGCGGTACATCGATGTGCTGGATGAGGAGATTGACCGGCTGAACTCCATCGTGGTGGATTTCCTGTTCGCCGTCCGGCCGATGACGACGGTGTTGAAGCTGGGTGATCTTTCCACCGTGGTTGAGGATGTCATCCAGTTTGTTTCCCCGGAAATTTCCGAGCAACAGATGACCATCCGGATGGAGAGGAAAGGATTCATTCCCCAGGTGGAGTTTGATGAAAAACTGATCAAGCAGGTGCTGCTCAACCTGGTGAAGAACGCGATGAACGCGATGAAGCCGGGCGGGAACGTGACGGTGACGTTGGAACTGGATGGGGACAACCTGCTGTGCAAGGTGACGGACACGGGATGCGGCATCCCGCCGGAAAACCTGTCCAAGATCTTCGAACCGTACTTCACGACGAAGAGCACCGGGACCGGACTGGGGTTGACCGTCGTCTACAAAGTAATGAAAGAGCATCATGGAGACGTGCGAGTGGAAAGCAAAGTGGGGGTGGGTACCTGTTTCACCCTGGTGTTCCCTGTCCCCGCAAGCCAGCGCATGTCCCTTCCAAAGAAGAATGAGGTGTCCCTGCCGGACGCCGGATTTGAGGTGAAGGAATGAAACGGACCATACTGATCTGTGACGATGAAAAGAACATTCGAGAGGGGCTTGCCCTGGCGATGCAAGGAGAAGGATACGCCACACTGACGGCGGAGAACGCCGAGAAGGCGTGGGATCTGGTCAACAAGGAAGACGTGGATCTGGTGATCACCGACCTCAGGATGGACGGGATGGGGGGCGAGGAGCTCCTCAAGCGCATCCATGGGGCCTACCCCCAGCTTCCGGTGATCATCCTCACCGGGCATGGGACCATCGAGACGGCTGTCGTCGCCATGCGAGACGGAGCCATCGATTTCTTCACCAAGCCGGTTGATCTGGATCGTCTGACGCTGGTGGTGGGCAAGGCGCTGAAGAACCGGGACCTGCAGGCGGAACACGATGAGATGAAGCAGGAACTGGACGACTACAAGGCCCGGGACAAGTACAACAAGGTGATCATCGGCAAGAGCCAGAAGATGACCCATCTGATGGACACCATCGCCCAGATCGCACCGACGGTCATTCCGGTGTTGATCACCGGGGAGAGCGGGGTGGGCAAGGAACTTGCCGCCGACGCCATCGAGGAGTTTTCCAAACGGCATGGAAAACCGTTCATCAAGCTGCACTGCGCCTCTCTTCCCGACACCTTGCTGGAGGACGCCCTGTTCGGCCACGAGAAAGGGGCGTTCACCGGGGCGGTGGACCAGCGCAAAGGCCGATTCGAGGATGCCGATGGTGGCACGTTGTTCCTGGATGAGATCGGGGAGATATCCAAATCCACCCAGGTGAAACTCCTCAGGATTTTGCAGGAGAAACAGTTTGAGCGGCTGGGCGGAAACAAGACGATCACGGTGGATGTGCGGATCATCAGCGCCACCAACCGCAACCTTGAGGAAGCCATCAAGGACGGATCATTCCGGGAAGATCTGTACTACCGGATCAAAGGCGTGGAGATCAACGTACCGCCCCTCAGGGAGCGGAAGGAAGACATCCCCCTGTTGATTGCCAGTTTCCTGGACAAGTTCAACAAGGAGAACGACCGGAACGTAGAGGGATTCACCGAAAAGGCAAAGCATGCCTTGTACAGTTATGACTGGCCGGGGAACATCAGGGAGTTGCAGAACTGCATCATGGGGGCGGCGGCCATCTGCCGCACCTCGTTGATCGACGTCGGTGATCTTCCGCCGACGGTGACCAAGGCTGAAGCGGCGTCCACCGTCAACATGGACGTGGGCATCACGCTGGCCGAAGGGGAGAAGCGGTTGATCATCTCCACGCTGGAGAAATGCGGCGGCAACAAGACGAAAGCCGCCCAGGTGCTGGATATCGGACGCAAGACCCTGCATCGGAAACTGCAGGAATACCAGATCGAAGACAACGATGACGATCAATGACATCTATTCCATCTTCGATGCCGGGGGCGTGCTGTCCAAAGGCTTTTCCGGGTATGAATACCGGGAAGGCCAGCTGAAGATGGCCGAACTGGTCCGCCAGGCGTACGAACAGCACGCCATCCTTGCCGTCGAGGCGGGGACGGGTATCGGCAAATCGTTCGCCTATCTGGTGCCGGCGCTATACAACGCCATGGAGAATCCGGATGAACGGACCGTCATCGCCACCAGTACGATCAATCTGCAACGGCAATTGTACGAAAAAGACATTCCGATGCTGTTCCGCCTTTTGGGGCGAAGCTGCAAGGTCGCGTTGGCTGTCGGACGGTCAAACTACCTGTGCATCCGCCGCTTCCTGCAGAAGAAAGAGGAATCGGCATTGCTGGCTACCGATCCGAACAGCGACCTGTATCGGATCGACCAATGGGCCAGGGAGACGGAGACGGGACTGCGCAGCGACTATCCGTACGCTATGCCGATGGATCTCTGGCTGGACATCAACAGTGACAGCGACCTGTGCCAGGGACACACTTGTCCGTACTTCACCCAATGCTTCCACACCAAGGCGAAACTCAGGTGCAAGGAGGCGAAGATCATTGTCAGCAACCACCACCTGCTGTTCAGTGACGCGGCAAGCCGCCTGGAAAGCCAGGCGGATTTTGATGGGGACGGGGTACTCCCCGGATTCTCCCGCCTGATCATCGACGAGGCGCACAACATCGAGGACAACGCGACGGAGTATTTCACCCAGACGTATGATCCCAAGGAGATGCGACGCCAGATGGGGATCATCGAACGGCGCAGCGGTTCCTCATCCCTGCTGGAATCGTTGGCTCCGTATGCCGAAGACCAGCATCTGGTGGACGCCATCCACGATGATATCGCATTGCTCGCCTCCCAGGTGGACACGTTGGATCAACTGCTGTTGGCGTTGTTCGCCCGAACGGACTACCAGCCCCTGCTGGTCAAACGTGAGTATGAGGAGAAGCTTTCCGGATTCAAAACAGCCGCGTTGGATGTGGCCGCCACCAGCGGCCGGCTTGCGGCGAAGATCAACACGCTGGTGGAGCACAACAGCGCTCCGGATGAGTTTGAGACGCGGATCACCGAACTGAGGGTCCGGGGAACACGGGTCCAGGTGATGGGGGAAGTGCTTTCCACCTTCTGCAATTTCGCCGGTTGGAACGACGACATCCATTGGTTCAATACGGAGATCAGCCGGAACAATATGCGGCGGGTGCAGGTGTTGATCACCCCGCTGGACATCTCCTCTCTTTTGGTTGAGGCGATCTTCAAGAAGCTTGCCACGGTGGTGTGCACTTCCGCAACACTGTGCATCGGTGACAGTTTTGCGTTCTGGGGAAGCAGGGTGGGGTTGCCGTATGACGAGGAACGCCCGTTCCTCACCGGGGTGTTCCCGTCTCCGTTTGATTTCAAGCGGCGTCTTCTCTTGCTTACTCCGATGGACGCCGTCATCACCGCGCCCAAACAGGACCAGGAACCATATGTCAGCTATATCTCGGAAACGATCTACCAATGCATCCGCTCCTCCGAAGGAGGTGCGTTGGTGTTGTTCACCAGCTACGCCATGCTGAAGCAGGTCAAGGAGCGTATCCGTGACCGGATGGCGGAGAATCACCTCTCGATGTACTGCCAGGGGGAGGCGGACCGGTACACCCTGCTGTCCAAGTTCATCCAGGAGAACGACAGCTCGCTGCTTGCCACCAGCAGCTTCTGGGAAGGCGTTGACGCGCCGGGGCAGACGCTCCGCATGGTGATCATCGTCAAGCTTCCGTTCCAGGTTCCCTCCGACCCGGTGTTCAAGGCGCGGTGTGACGCATTGGACGCCCAAGGGGGGAGTGGATTCGGCCAGTTGGGGATCCCATCGGCGACGATGCGGCTGAAACAAGGGTTCGGACGGCTCCTCCGCACCAAGGACGACCGGGGCATCGTGTTGATCCTGGACGGCCGCTTGATGACCAAAGGATACGGGGTTACGATGCTCCGCGCCCTTCCTCCCTGTTTTCATCCTGAGTCGGTGACATCGACGCTGGGGGAGAAAATCGAGGATTTCCTGTTTGGCGGGACATGAAAAAACGGAACCGTTGCGTGGGTTCCGTTTTTTTTCTTGCCGATGGACTGGATCAGTCGATCACAGCCAGAATGTCATCCATTTTCAGAATCAGGTACTCTTCGTTGCCGTCCTTGACGGATACGCCGGCGAACTTGTCATGGATGATGCGGTCACCGACCTTGACGGTCATCTTGACCTTGTCGGTACCCTCACCAACGGCGACGACCTTTCCGATCTGGGTCTTCTCTTGGGCGGTCTCAGGAATGTAGATGCCGCTTGCGGTCTTCGCCTGTACCTCTTCGCTCTTGACGAGCACTCTGTCAGCCAACGGTTTAATTGTCATGTTTGTTCCTCCAAACGATGTGTGTTGATGTATGGGTCCTTTCCGGACACCTTTCGTAATATACTCAAACCACGCGGAAAGGGCAACAGAAAACCGGTTTGGGTGCGCAAATAGTGCTCAGTGTGAAAACACTTGCCGTTGCTTTCCGTCCATGAGTATATTGCAGGTGAGGAAAGCGGATATGGAACGCAAGGAGACGGAAAACAACCAGCTGATGGTGATGCCGGAGAAAGAGGTGGGGAACTACCTGTACCGAAAAGCCATCGCCTACGCCCGTGAGAAGAACATCTATGAATCCTTGATGTGCTACGTGGACGCGTTCCTTCTCCGGAGCGAGGAAAGTCATTGCGATGACAAGAATTGGCTGGATTTCTTCCGCCTTGAGTTCATCATTTATCTGCTGGGGAAGAAACAGGTGTGCTGTTCGCTGTGCGAAGGGGACATGATCCACGACTGGCTGAAGGACGAATACCAGCGCCTGATGGACTCCCTCAGCCAAAGCGAGATCCCGTTCAAGGGGAATCTGCACGAATGGTTCGCCTCATTGGAGCTTTCGTTTCCCTGGATGTTCTGAAAAGTGGGTCAAAATGAACCCATCCCAAAGGGTGTTTTCCTTAGTTGTATCATTTTGACACGTTTTTGGGTCCTCTTCCCGTATGGTGGGTCGGTTTATCCCACCGAGGGAAAAGCCATTTGTTGTCATAATAAATATAATTCTATATATTATAACAAATAATAATGTTCTCAGAAAGTTGGCACGTCTCTTGCTTGGTATATGGCATGGAGGCACCACAATGAGTGACGCAATGTTGGACAGTGAGATGCACAATGACAATTACGAAGAATCTGGACTCCTTTCCTTATATCTGAAGGAGATTAACAGGATTCCGCTCCTGACCCAGGAAGAAGAGTACAACCTTGCCGTGCGTGCCAAACAGGGTGATGAGATCGCGCGGAAGAAACTGATCGAAGCGAACCTTCGCTTCGTGGTGAATGTCGCGAAGAAATATCAGAACCAGGGTATCCCTCTCAATGATTTGATCGATGAAGGGAATATCGGGTTGATGACGGCGGTGGAGAAGTTCGAGCCTTCCATGGGCTATCACTTCATCAGCTACGCCGTATGGTGGATCCGCCAGTCGATCGTCAAGGCGCTGTGCGAGAAGAGCCGTGCGGTACGGCTTCCGCTGAACCGGACCAATGAGCTGATGCAGATCAAGAAGGCCCAGAAGAACCTGATGCACGAGTATGGCAGGGAAGCGAACACCGCGGAGATTGGAGAGATGACCGGCTTGGATCCGGATCTGGTGAAGAATCTGCTCTCCATTTCCCGTGACATGGTCAGTCTGGACAGCCCGATGACCAACGGGGACAAAGGTTCCCAGTCGACGTTCGGTGATTTTGTCGAGGATGATTCCCCCTCTCCGGAGGATCGCCTGATGGAGAGCAGCCTGAAGGAAGACATCCAGAAGGTGCTGGGGACGCTGACCGACAAGGAGCGGGATGTCATCGAGCTTCGCTTCGGTCTGAACGGACGCGCTCCGATGAGCCTGAAGGAGATCGGCGAGCTGTACAGCCTGACCAAGGAACGGATTCGCCAGATTGAGAAGAAGGCGTTGGAGAAACTGCAGAACCCCGCACGCAGCAGAATGCTGGAAAGCTACACTGCGTAAGGGATGGAAAGCGACCGGTTGGTTTCCGGCCGCTTTTTTTTGCCTTCGTAAAGGGTTCACAAACCACCGGTTATCGGCTAGTATGGGAAGTGGAACATGATTCCGTTTTACAAGGAGTAGGTAATGGATATTCGTTATTCAACAGGAAAGGAGCCGTTCTCCCGGATGAACACCGAGGAGTTGCGGAAAGAGTTTCTGATTCAGAACATATTCAAGGCTGATGACGTCAGTGGCGTCTATTCCCACGTCGACCGTATTGTGACGCTGGGATGCATGCCGGTCAAACAGACCGTCTCCCTTGGCAAGAACATCGATCCGATGAAGGATTTTGGTGTCAATTACTTCTTGGAGCGCAGGGAGCTGGGGATGATCAACATTGGCGGCGCCGGCGAGGTGACCGTTGACGGACAGGCCTACCAGCTGGCGCAGTACGACGGCATGTACGTTGGTCAGGGCGCCAAGGAAGTGACCTTCTCCAGCAAGGATCCCAAGAATCCGGCGAAGTTCTACATGAACAGTTGCCCGGCACACTGCCATTATCCCACCAAGCTGGTCACCTACAAGGACGCCATCCACAAGAAGATGGGTTCCCTGGAGGAGAGCAACGCCCGGACGATCAACCAGTACATCCATCCGGATGTCCTCCAGACCTGCCAGCTTTCCATGGGCATGACTGCCCTGGAGCCGGGTTCCGTCTGGAACACGATGCCGGCCCATACCCACGAGCGCCGTATGGAAGTGTATTTCTATTTCAACGTCGCACCGGACCAGGTGGTGTTCCACTTCATGGGCGAACCTCAGCAGACCCGTCACATCGTGATGCACAACGAGGAAGCGGTGATCAATCCGTCATGGTCGATCCATGCCGGATGCGGCACGAAGAACTACATCTTCATCTGGTCGATGTGCGGTGAAAACCGGACCTACACCGATATGGATGCGGTGAAGACGCCGGATCTTCGCTGAGTCACATTTTCATCAAAAGGGGGAGCGGGGTAGTCCGCTCCCTTTTTTAATGCGAATATGGAACATTGTTTCAACAATTTGATGGGTTGTCGTGATTTGCGTCTCGTAACAATGGAGTTGCGTACATTGACAGTGATGCAAAGTATGGGTACGATTCAATTCTACGAAATGAAGTTTTGAAAGAACATTGAAAGCATTAGGAAGGAAGATTCATGTCGGATAAAACACAGTACGTGTACTTCTTCGGGAACGGAAAGGCGGACGGTACGGCGCAGATGCGCGACATCCTCGGGGGCAAAGGCGCTAACCTCGCCGAAATGACCAGCATCGGGCTTCCCGTCCCTCCAGGATTCACCATCAGCGCTGAGGTTTGCCAGTACTTCAACGACCACAAAGGGGGCTACCCCGACGGACTCCGCGAAGAGGTGATGAAGAACCTGAAGAAACTTGAGACCGTCATGGGAAAGAAATTCGGGGACAAGAAAGATC
Source organism: Sphaerochaeta sp. (assembly GCA_022482495.1). Classification (NCBI taxonomy): domain Bacteria; kingdom Pseudomonadati; phylum Spirochaetota; class Spirochaetia; order Spirochaetales; family Sphaerochaetaceae; genus Sphaerochaeta; species Sphaerochaeta sp. Next base: position 45,631 of record JAKVPA010000010.1, read on the forward strand.
CCCTGTTGGTTTCGGTGCGCAGCGGCGCCGCCCAGTCCATGCCGGGCATGATGGATACCATCCTGAACCTGGGATTGAATCCGGACACGGTTTCCGGCATGATCGCCAAAACGAACAATGAGCGGTTTGTCTGGGACAGCTATCGCAGATTCATCCAGATGTTCGGTGATGTGGTGATGGGTGTTCCCCACAGCGAGTTCGAGAGCGCGCTGCAGGACGTGAAGGACGAGAACCACAAGACGTACGATATTGAGCTGGACAGCGCCAACCTGCAGGAAGTCATCGCACGGTACAAGCGGATCTACCGCCGGTATACCGGAGAGGATTTTCCCCACCGATCCGATCGACCAGCTGTTCAAGGCGATCAACGCCGTGTTTCGCAGCTGGAACAACGAACGGGCCATCAAGTACCGCCAGATGTATGACATCCGCGGTTTGCTGGGAACGGCCGTCAACGTCCAGTCGATGGTGTTCGGAAACATGGGCGATACCAGCGGCACCGGTGTCGCGTTCACCCGTGACCCGTCCACCGGAGAGAACCGCTTCTATGGTGAGTTCCTAATGAACGCCCAGGGCGAAGACGTCGTCGCCGGCATCCGGACCCCCCAGCCGATCGAAACCCTCAAGGCGATCAACCCGGAGGTGTACGACGAATTGGTCGGCATCCGCTCCAAACTGGAGAAACATTACCACGACATGCAGGATCTGGAGTTCACCGTCCAGGAAGGCAAGCTGTACATGCTGCAGACCCGCGGTGGAAAGCGTACCATTTTCAGCTGGCTCCGCAGCCAGGTGGAGATGGTGGAGGAAGGCTTGATCACCAAGGAGACGGCTGTCTCCCGTGTTCCTGCCGCTGAGTTCTCCAAGCTGTTCGCCCCGATCCTCGACCAGAAGATCATCCGCGATCTCTCCCTGAAGGAGATCACCCACGGATTGAACGCCTCTCCCGGTGGCGCCTGTGGCCAGGTGTATTTCACCGCGGCAAAGGCTGAGGAAGTCGCCGCGACCGGCAAGGACGTCATTTTGGTCCGTACGGAGACCAGTCCGGAGGATATTGGTGGCATGGCCGTTTCCAAAGGCGTCATCACCTGCCGTGGTGGCATGACCAGCCACGCGGCGGTCGTCGCCCGCGGCATGGGTTGCCCCTGTGTCTCCGGTGCCAGTGAGATTCATGTCAATGAGCCGAAGAAGTATCTGGAAGTCAACGGTGTGACGGTGAAGGAAGGGGACTACATGTCCATTGACGGATTCACCGGAGCCATCTACGCCACAAAGATTCCCGTAAAACCCAGCGAGATCGTCCAGGTTCTGGACGGCCAGATGCGGGAGAGTGAATCGGTGGTGTTCCAGAACTACAAGAAGTTCATGGGCTACGTCAATGAGCTGAAGACGATGGAAGTGTACACCAACGCCGATACGCCGAAAGACACCCACCACGCAAAACTGCTGGGTGCGGAAGGCATCGGACTGTGCCGCACCGAACACATGTTCTTTGGCGGAAACCGGATCATGTGCGTACGGAAGATGATTCTTGCCAACAACACGGTGGAGCGGAAGAAGGCGCTTGATGAGCTGCTTCCGATGCAGCGCAGTGACTTCGAGGCGATGTTCACCGAGCTGGACGGGCTTCCGTTCACCATTCGTCTGTTGGATCCTCCGCTCCATGAGTTCCTTCCCAATGACCATACCAGCCGCCATGAACTGGCGCTCCAGATGGGCATCAGCGTGGAGGAAGTGGCGCAGAAGACGGCGTCGATGCACGAGTTCAACCCGATGCTCGGCTTCCGTGGCTGCCGGCTTGGCATCATCTATCCGGAGATCCTGCAGATGCAGGTGAGGGCCATCATCGAGGCGGCCATCAACGTGCAGAAGAAAGGCATCAAGGTGCAACCGGAGATCATGTTCCCACTGGTAGGCAACTACAAGGAATTCCTGTACTGCAAGAACAAGGCGAAGGAAGTGATCGACGAGATCTTCAACGCGACCAGCAGTCACGTCGACTATCTGATGGGTACGATGATCGAAGTACCGCGTGCCGCCATCACCGCCGACGAGATTGCCAAAGCCGGCGCCCAGTTCTTTAGCTTCGGTACCAACGACCTGACCCAGATGACCTGCGGATTCAGCCGTGATGACGCTGCTTCGTTCCTTGGACATTATGTCCAGGATCCGGACAAGCAGTTCTACGACTACGATCCGTTCGCCACGATTGACGAAGGTGGTGTGGGCAAGATGGTGAAGATCGCTGTGGAACTTGGCCGTGGCGTCAACAAGGATCTGATCCTTGGCATCTGCGGCGAACATGGCGGGGATCCCAAGACGATTGACTTCTGCCAGCGTGTCGGCCTGGACTACGTTTCCTGCTCTCCGTTCCGCGTGCCCATCGCACGCCTTGCGGCGGCGCAGGCGGCCATCAACGCTCGTCAGAAAGCGAAATAACGGTTCTTTCCCTCTTGGATTTCAATCCCCGCCCTTCATCGGACGGGGATTTTCCTTTTGTGGGAATGGAAAGAAACGATTTCAATCGGTTCCTGGCAGGTGGTGAAACAGATCTCGTGGATGTGTTGCTTTGTGGTTGGCTATCCCATATCGGATGCAATTGGTCGCACAACAAAAAACAACCCTTCTTAACGTGTTGTGTTAAAAAGGGTTGCATTGTTTTGTGTACAGCCGAAGAAGGGAGTTGAACTCTTGACCTGCTCATTACGAGTGAGCTGCTCTACCACTGAGCTACTTCGGCGTGCAGAAGTATCTAACACCATTTTTCCAGGTAAATCAAGTCCTTTTGGAATTTTTGTTGCGCCTTGGTGCCGCTTGATCCGGATTGCATTGACTTGCCATCTGTTTCTCAGTAGTGTTAGGTGCAGGAGAAACACTTGAAAGCCAACAAACTGGACGTACGCTTCATTCCGAACGAGTATGTGGTGCTGGTGAAGACGAAACAGCGCAGGTCTGCGCCTGAGGTGGGCCAGGGATGGCAGCCACAGGTCGCGCAGTTCCTCCTTGACATGTTTCCGTCGGCTTTGGAGAGTGGTATCGGATTGTCCGACTTGTACCGTCTGGCCACCATGACGAATCCTGTGGAGATCAGTGACGCCTTGGATGACCTTGATTTGTTGTTCGACGACGATGACGAGCAGGACGACCCGGATGATGACGAGGAAGTATGAACGTATTGGGTATAGAGACGAGCTGCGATGAATGCAGCTCGGCAGTGGTGCGTGACGGTCACGAGATTCTCAGCAATGTCATTGCGACGCAGATCGAATTGCACAAACCGTATGAAGGGGTGGTGCCGGAGCTTGCCAGCAGACTGCACACCGAATGGATCGAACAGGTCGTGCAGGCGGCCATCAGCAAAGCGGGTTTGCAGACCAAGGACATTGACGCCGTTGCGGTCACCAGCCGTCCCGGTCTGATGGGGTCGCTCCTCGTCGGCGTGAACTTCGCCAAAGCGTTCGCCGCGACACGGGGAATCCCCATCATTTCCATCGACCACATCAGGGCGCACCTGTATGCTTCCCAGATCGAAAATCCTCTGGAGTATCCGTACCTTGGCGTTTTGGTCTCTGGAGGCCATACCGTGATCTGCAAGGTGAACGGGTATGATCAGATCGATGTGTTGGGTACGACGATCGACGACGCCATCGGGGAAGCGTTCGACAAGGTGGCGAAACACTATGGCCTTGGCTATCCCGGCGGGGTGGTGATCGACCGGCTTTCAAAGACGGGCAATCCCACGGCGTTCCTGTTTCCCGGCAACGCGTTGGATGAAGCGCATCCGTACGATATTTCTTACAGCGGTCTGAAGAGCGCGGTGATCAACCAGCTGGACAAGTACTGGGATGGCAAGAGCGAGAAGAGCAACGAGAACATCGCCGCTTCGTTCCAGCGTTGCGCCGTTGGCATGCTGGTCCGGAGGGTCAAGCTTGCCTTGGCGGATACCGGGTTGAAACGGCTTTCCGCAGGTGGCGGGGTGGCTGCCAACAGCTTGCTCCGCAGTGAGTTGAAGGATCTGGAGAAGGGTGGCATCCAGACCAGTTTCCCGTCCCTGAAACTGTGCACGGACAACGGGGCAATGGTGGCGGGTCTTGGGTACCGGTATCTCTCCGATGGCATCCACGATGATTTCTCATTTGGAGCCAGCGCCAGGGTCAGCGCGTTCAAGAAACAGTACGACTAAGGTTTTTCCCCTTGACATGGATCGGGTTTTTTCCTATCCTTGCTAAGGATTTCTGATTGGGATGTAGTGTAATGGTAACACTGCAGATTCTGGTTCTGCCTTTAGGGGTTCGAATCCCTTCATCCCAGACGTCGGTTCCTTCGTCTAATGGTTAGGACAGGAGATTCTCAGTCTCTAAATATGGGTTCGATTCCCGTAGGAACTATGAAACATGATGGAGGGCAACCGGGGGTGGTTGCCTTTTTTTATGCACGAACACACAATGAACCATAAGGATTGAGTGATGATTACAGCGAGCAACATTTCCCTTGCATACGGATCTCAGGTACTGTTCAAGGACGTGAACCTGAAATTCACCCCTGGCAACTGCTACGGGATCATCGGCGCAAACGGTGCCGGTAAATCCACGTTTCTCAAGATTCTCTCCGGAGAACTGGAACCGGACAGCGGGGAAGTGATCGTCACTCCCGGCCAGCGGCTTGCCGTGCTTCGTCAGGATCACTTCGCGTTCAACCAGTACACCGTGATGGAAACGGTGATCATGGGATATCCCAAGCTGTACCAGACGATGAAGGACCGTGACGCCATCTACGCAAAGGCGGATTTCACCGAGGAAGACGGCATCAAGGCGGCGGAACTGGAATCCACGTTCAGCGAGCTGGGTGGCTGGGAGAGCGAAGCGCAGGCCGGCCAGTTGCTGGATGGCCTTGGGATTCCCGCCGACATGCATGAGAAGCTGATGGGGGACGTGGAGGACAACATCAAGGTGCGGGTGTTGCTTGCCCAGGCGCTGTTCGGCAACCCGGACATTCTGCTTCTGGATGAGCCCACCAACCACCTTGACCTGGAGTCCATCACCTGGTTGGAAGGATTCCTGGAAGATTTCGAGAATACGGTGATCGTCGTTTCCCACGACCGTCACTTCCTCAACTCGGTGTGCACCCACATTGTGGACATCGATTATTCCAGGGCTACGTTGTACGTCGGAAACTATGATTTCTGGTACATGTCCAGCCAGCTTGCCGCCAAGCAGATGAAGGATGAGAAGAAACGGAACGACGAGAAGATCGCCGAACTGAAAGAATTCATCCAGCGGTTCGCCAGCAACGCGGCAAAAAGCAAGCAGGCCACCAGCCGGAAGAAGTTGATCGACAAACTGACCATCGATGACATCAAGCCGTCAAGCAGACGGTTCCCATACGTCGGTTTCCGCCCGCTCAGGGAACCTGGGAAGAACATCCTGGAAGTGAAGGACCTGTCCAAAACGATTGACGGGGTGAAGGTTCTGGATCACTTCAACCTGATGGTCAACAACGGTGACAAGATCGCGTTCGTCGGACCGGAACATTTTTCAAAAACGGTATTGTTCGAGATTCTTGCCGGGAACATGGAACCGGACGAAGGCTCCTACCAATGGGGCGTGACCACTTCGCTTTCCTACTTTCCCAAGGACAATACCAAGTTGTTCCAGGAGCACGTGTCCATCACCGACTGGCTGATGCCGTTCTCCCCGGAAAAGGATGAGACGTACGTTCGCTCGTTCCTTGGCCGCATGCTGTTCTCCGGCGATGAAGCCCTGAAGGATTGCACCGTGCTCTCCGGTGGAGAGAAGGTCAGGGTGGTGCTGGCAAAGATGATGATGGAGCAGGCAAACTGCATGATCTTCGATGAGCCGACCAGCCATCTCGATCTGGAATCCATCTCGGCGTTGAACGATGGGTTGATCGACTACAAGGGAATCCTGTTGTTCAACACCCATGACCATCAGTTCATCGACACCATCGCCAACCGGATCATCGAGATCACGCCGAACGGCGTCATCGACAAGATGATGCGCTTCGAGGATTACCTGGCTGACGCGTCCGTCAAGGCGCTTCGTGACGAGCTGTACCAGGGCCAGCAGCACAAACTCGCCCTGTAGGAGGAGATCATGTTCTTCGCGGTTGACATCGGGAACACCAACATCGTCCTTGCCGTACATGACGGCAAGCAGTGGGTGCAGACGTTTCGTGTGTACAGTGACCAGGCAAAGACGGGAGACGAATACTTCGTTATTCTGGATTCGTTGTTTTCCCATGCCGGCGTGCTGAAGGAGAACGTGGAACGCGCCGCCATCTCCAGCGTCGTGCCGAATCTTTCCCGCTCCCTGCAGAAAAACGTTGTCCGTCTGTTTGACGTCAACCCGTTGATGATCACCAACAAGGTGAAGACGGGACTGAAGAGCGAGAGCATACCGCCGGAACTGGGAAGCGATTTGCTGTGCAATGCGGCGCAGGCACACTATGCCCATCCGGGAAAAGCGGTGATGGTCTGTGATTTTGGTACTGCCCTTACGTTCACTACCGTCTCCGGTGACGGTTCCGTGCTGGGGGCCGCCATCACCCCAGGGTTGATCACGGCGATGCGGGCGTTGTTCCATGGCACCGCCCAGTTGCCGCAGGTTGAGCTGTTGATCCCTTCCACGGTGATCGGCCGCAACAGTGAGGAATCCATCCGGGCTGGCATCATGTACGGCTACGCCGGTTTGGTCCAGCACATGATCGACCGGACCGAGGCGGAGATCGGGGAGAAACTGTACGTCATCGCAACCGGTGGCCTGTCACGGACCATCAGCCCGATCATCCCCCGGATCGACGAGATCAGTCCAACCCAGACGGTGGACGGCATCAAGTTGATCAGTGACCTGAACAGCTGATCAGCGGACGAATTTCCCGTTCACCATGATGGGGATCTCCCTGCCATCCATCCGGATGGCGGTGATGGTCATATCCGAGGATCCCACCATGAAATCCACATGCATCAGGCTCTTGTTGCACCCTTCCTTGTACGGGTCCTTGGACCCGACAAGGCAGTTGGGATAGCCCGCGCCGAGGGCCAGGTGGCACGACGCGTTCTCATCGTACAGCCCGCTTGCGAACAGCAGGCCGCTTTTCCCAATGGGATTGGTTTCCTCCACCAGGGCGCATTCACCCAGATGCCGGGTTCCTTCATCGATGGCGAAGTAGCGGTCCATGGCTTCTTGTCCCCGTTTTGCTGTGCAGAATACGACAGCCCCTTCGTGGAACTGCAGGGTGACTTCCTCGGTCATTTCGTCCAGGACGGAGACCGGTTTTGTCGTCGTCACATATCCTTCAGCGAGATTACGATTCGGAGTGGTGAACAACTCTTCTGTTGGAATGTTGGGCAGAAACCTTCTTCCGTCCGGCAGGACGGAATCCCCACCAAGAAACCTACTGGTCGGACACAGTCCGACGACCAGGTCGGTCCTGGGGCTCTGGTAGTGAAGTTTGATGATGCCCAGGGCGTTCAGCATCCGGGCGTGTTCCTGCATCTTCACGCAGGCGTCCTTTCCAGGCCTTCGTCGGGTTGGGTGAATCCAAAAGCAGAATCGGAGTGAGCGTTTCCCATAATTCTTCTTCCGTATGATCTTTTCCCAGAACTGTGTTCGGCCCAGCGCGGCGTGGGCGCGGCGATGACGCACCAGGGGAGGGAGTCCACCATGAACCGGTCATGGATGGCATGGTGGAACGAACGGGCAGCTTTGCGGTACCGTTGGTTCTTCGCTTGGTCCAGCTGCACCTGTTTCAGACGGTCGTCGATCGGCTCGATCTGAATGTACGCCCATTCCTCCGTACAAATCTGGTAGTCCAGGATTTTTTCGAAATCAGGGAAGGTGGCGAGCTCTTTGTCACTCTGGTTCTTCAGCCGGGAGGCGAGGATCTCGTTGTCTGAGATCACAATGTGGACGTACCCCGCCTTGTGGCGATAGGCGCTCTTGGCCAGGGCGCGCGCCATTGGGTAGGTCGCCTCATCGCAATTGACCAAAAGGTTCTGGCCTTTCTTCAGGTTCACACCCGCTTCAATGACCAGGTCGGCGTAGCGATCGATGATCATGTCGCTTCCTCCTCACTGAACACCCCTTCATCGACCAGAATGTGCCGGGTTCCGTCCGGATCCACCGCGGTGACGGAAAGGCTTCGGGATCCCATCGGAACATCCATTCTTACCAGAGACTGGTTGAGGTGGAGGGATGCAAGCTCTTCTTCGGTGATATGACGGGACAGCGTGTCCAGAGCGAATCCTCCGAACCCCACATGGGTGGTCATCGCCTTGTTGAACAGGGGATGGACGCCACGGGAGAGGTGCCGGCTTTCCAACGTATCCTCGTCGGCGAGTGACAGCTCGCTGAGTACCCGCGCCCCGTCATCGATGGTGAAGAACGCGTCCAGCGCTTCAGCGCCTTTCTCTGCGGACCAAGCAATGGCTTTGCCGTCCTTCAACGTGAACGAGGCGCCTACAACCTGTTTGCCCAGAAGCAAAAACGGGCGGGTGCTCGCCAACGTCCCGTTGGCTGATGTTCCGTCGATCGTCGCATACAAATGTTGGACGGGAAGGGTGCTGTAGAACGTACGGTTGCTGCTGGTACGCTGTTCCCCTCCGGTCCATTCGGTGGCTTTGGCCAATGCGCAGGTGAAACTCCAGCCGTCTCCCACCACTTCCAGTTTCTCCGGTTTGATGGCATTCAGTCGTTTCTTCCGGTAGGCGAGCATCAGTCCCTGGTCTTCCCAGAACCGGTCAGGATCCTTGGTGTCCAACCGATACAGGGCGGTGAACAGATTCCACAGGTCGTCCTCCGTCGCCGTTTCCCCCAAATACTGCAAGCCCCAGTTGGCTCCAGGATAGGGGATGTTCGCCCAGGGGTAGGCGAGTCTCCGGTCCAGCTCCACCGGTTCGGCAAGCAAGCCGAATTTTCCCAGTTGCACCACATCCTTTGCAATATCTACAGGGCTTTCCTCGCTGTAGTACGGGCAGTCGTCAAGATCGACGATGTGGCACATCACCAGTCCGGTCGTTTTCGGCCGGAGGGCTTCGTTTTCCTTGGGTTCGATCGGATAGACCTGCTTGATGCGTCCCTTTTCCGTCTCGACGATCTGCACCGCCTGGATGGTCACTTCCGCGGCCAGTTTGCCCAAAAGTCGTGCGAATTCGATGGTGGAGCTTTCCGTGTTGATGGAAAGCGCCTCACCACGCCGTAACTGGAGCTGGCGTTTGATGACGAGCTCCGCATATTTCATTTCCCTTTGATCCATACCACGCAATCATAGTCGATTCATTCCCGACGGACAAGGGATGGTCACACTTGCAGGATACGCAAAGGAATGGTAACATACGTTAAGTATAAGGAGCGCCTATGGAAACAACACCAAACGTACCACGCAATCCCCAACCAGCAGGTATCCCGCATCCAGAGCAGGGAAAGAAACCCAACCCAGCACCCAAGTCCACCGCATCAACCGGTACCCTGGCCTGGTATGCCGCTGCATTCGGGGGAAGGGCTCCGGATGAGTGAGGCTGGTATTTTGGTTCATACCATTTCAGCAGATAGATAATTGCCAAAATCCCAATCTTATAGCGATATAAGTATGTGTATTTGAGAAATCTGTGATATACTTACAAAAAAGAGCCACATTTCTGTGACTCTCAACGCCTGAGCGTTGTCAGTTGCCTGACGGGAAAGCTTCCGCTTTGTTTTAACGAAGTAAGGTAATACTTCATTGATGTCATCTTTAGTATATGCACGCTTGTAAGGAGGAGTCAAGTCATGAAAAAGAGCAAGGATGTGGAATCGTACGCAATTGGATGCGATATGGGTACTGGCTCGTTTGGGTGGTGTGTCACAGATGAAAATGGTGAATTGGTTTCTTTTCGCCATCAACCGATGTGGGGCGTGCGTTTGTTTGAAACAGGGAAGACCGCTGAAGAACGGAGACAGTTCCGCTCTACGCGGAGAAGACTTGCCCGACGTGTCCAGCGACTCCAATGGCTGCGTGATCTTCTTGGGTCGGAAGTAGAGAAGGTGGATCCTGATTTTTTCAAGCGTTTGCAGTATTCCTCTGTTTCGCCTCATGATTCCCAATGGGAAGCCCTGCGTGAGCTTTTTGCGAGTGATGGATATTGTTCCAATCTCTATGAGAAAAAATATCCTACCATTTACCATCTGCGGAAAGCGCTCGCAGAAGAAACACAGAAAGCGGATTTCCGACTGATTTACCTGGCAATCCATCACATCATCAAATACCGGGGGAATTTTTTACATGAAGGGGAAATGCAGATTCATGGAGGAGTTGACCTGAAAAGTTCCGTCTCTGCATTACTTTCTTTGGTAATCGATGGAGATACGGAAATATCTGAAGCAGTTTCTTCCATCACTGATACACTAAAAGATGAAAAGAAATCCGCTTTTGACAAACAAAAAGTGATTCAGATCGCACTTCAATCCGTAACGGATGATCAAGACAAGAAGTTCTGCGCAGAGTTATCAAAAGCCATCCTTGGCCGGAGTGCCGATTATACCCAAATATTCCCAACGTTGGGAGAAAAGAAAATATCTGTTTCATTGGATGACGAAGCAGCTTGTGAACAATTCTCAGAGAATTTGGGGGATACTGAACTGGAAGTGTTCCAGGTGTTGCAAAAACTTTATGCAGACTATACGCTCGCGATGCTTCTTTCAGGCAACGTATCAACGATCTCTGATGTGTATATCAATCGATACAACCAGCATGCGCAAGATTTACGTACGTTGAAACGTATTGTTCGTGCAAAGTGCCCCCATGAAACGTATCATGATCTCTTCAATGGCAAGCAATCATGGTATGAACGGTATCGGCTGAACAACAGCAAGGATTCTTCGTACGATAATTTGATTAAATCAATCAAGAAAATCCTTGAATCCATTGAGAATTCCGTACATGATGATGATGTTTCATATTGCATGAAACGGATTGAAGAAGGAGAGTTCCTCAAAAAACCCAAAAGCAGTGAGAATGGCGCAATTCCCAACCAGTTGCATTGTGAGGAACTGAAAGCGATTCTTGATCACCAAAAAAGATTCTATCCCGTTTTGGCTGAAAATGAACAGAAACTGCTTCAGATAGCCTCATATCGTATCCCATACTACGTCGGACCGTTGTCACCTCAGGCTACAAAATATGGGTGGGCTCAACGAAAAGAACAGGGACCTGTCACACCATGGAATTTTACCGACAAGATAGATGTCATGGCTTCGGCGGAGCGTTTTATCACGCAGAGAACGGATACCTGCCAATTCCTCTATGGCGAACCAGTTTTGCCAAAGAATTCTTTGTTGTATGGCGAATACTGTGTGTTGAACGAATTGAATGGGATTCGTCTTGATGGAAAACGGCTGAGTGTCGATGTAAAACAACAGATCTTCCATGAGTTGTTCCAGACGCAGAAAACAGTCACAAAAGGAACTTTGAGCAAATGGTTGTACGAACATCGGTATGCCTCACATGAGAAGGGCCTGGACCTGACCGGATTCCAGAAAGAGGACGAATTTGCATCAAATCTTTCTTCCTGGATTGACTTCTCTCGTATTTTTGGTGGTATCCGGGAACAAGACAAGGAGATGATCGAAAACCTTATTCTTTGGAACACACTGTTTACGGATAAAAAAATACTGAAAGCGAAAATTCGAAAGAGTTACCCAACCTTGGCTGATCCGACGGTCGTAGCTATCTGCAGATTGAATTACCAAGGGTGGGGCAGATTATCCCAAAAACTCCTGACGGGCATTTCTACGTTGGATGCCCAAGGAAGGGTTTGGACCGTCATGGATTTGCTTTGGGAAACCAATCAACTCTTTATGGAAATCATTTTTGATGAGACCTATGGTTTCCAACAAAAAATCGAAACAGCAAACAAACAGAACAAGCCGGAAACATCATTGAATGCATATGATACTGCTTTCCCTGATGTTCCTATGTCTCCTTCGGTAAAGAAATCGGCTTGGCAAGGATTACAGGTGATTCGTGAGATTGTGCAGGTGATGGGGAAGGAACCAAAACGTATCTATGTGGAATTTACCCGAGGTGATGAAGAGAAAAAACGCACGATAAGCCGGTATTATGCACTTGAGAAGATTTATAAACGACTGAAGGATGACCCGTCCTTTGAAAAGGTATATGAAGAACTGACATCAAGAAAAGAAGAGTACAAGAAACAAAACGGGCCATTGAAGATTATGCGATTGTACCTCTATTTCTTACAGAATGGGAAATGTATGTATTCTGGACAGACTTTGGATATTCAACGTTTGGGTGATTACCAGATCGATCATATTCTTCCGCAAGCGTACATCAAAAACAACAGCATCGATAACTTGGTATTGGTGAAATCCAAGGAAAACCAACGAAAACGAGATTCTTTGCTTTTGGATGATACTATCATCACAAAGCAAAAACCCTTCTGGAAAACGTTACGGAAAAACGGGTTGATCTCTTCAAAGAAATTCCATGCGCTGATCAGAGAAGAGGTTTCTGAGAATGATTACATTGGATTTATCAATCGACAAATTGTCGAGACAAGCCAAGCGGTCAAGATCCTGAGTGATGTGCTGAAGGAGGCGTTTCCGACAACAACCGTAATGGGGATCAAAGCAGGGCTTGTCTCATGATTTTCGTGCTCAAAATGGGTTGTACAAGGTTCGTGAGGTCAATGACTATCATCATGCACATGATGCCTTGCTTGCCTGCCAGGTTGGGAGGTTTCTTGCTGGTCCTTTCGGACAAATGATAAAGAACAAGGAAGCCTTCATTGATTTTCAAAATGCTCTTCAAGATGATACATCCAATGCGCGAGACGAAAAATATGGGTTTGTCATTCATTGCATGAGCAGAGAATATGGTTCATGGCATGGATATGCCGTTGTTGAATACTTGAGGAAAGTGTTTGGATATCATCATTACTTCCTCTCAAGGAAAACGGAAGAAATGCGAGGTGCGTTCTACAATCAAATGTTGATGCCAAAAGGAGAAAAGGGTGGAGCAACCGTTCCTTCAAAAGAAGGAAAAGATTTTGTGGTGTACGGTGGTTATTCTGGAGAAAATCTCGCGCATTTTGATATCATTGAATATTCCAAAGGAAAGAAGCGATATCGCAAGCTTGTAGGAATTCCCATCCGCATCATAGCTTTGGAAGAAACGCAAAAAGGTGCGGTAACCCGATACCTATCATCGCTGTATAAAGATCCTGTGGTCATCAAAGCGGGAATCCGAAAGTATCAATACATCAGATACCCTGAAAAAGATGGTTCATTGAATGAGTTTTATATTGTTAGTGATGGGGAGGTGATCAACGCTCGCGAACTCATCCTTTCTCAAGACACCATAGCCCATCTTGCTCTGTTTGATCGTCTTGAAGTGATAGAAAAACAAAAACTGTTTGGAGAATTGTGTGACAAGATGAAGAAGTATCCCTGTTACAGAGGAATTGCTGAAAATCTTCTCCTTCATGTAGGCGATTTTGGTGAAATGAATTCGTTACAACAGAAGAAATGCATTCAAGGGATTTTGGTTTATATGCAGGCAAATTCTTCGAGATTTGATTTTGGGAAAGAATTCGGAGCCTCTTGGAAGAATGTTTCCAGCAATCGGTTGATCAAATCACTTGATCCCAACCAAATTGAATTTATCGATCACTCAGTAACAGGAATGTATGAGAGGAGATACCATCTTGGGCTTTCGAACCGTGGTGATCACAAAACATGTTAAGTGTTATTACAAGAATGATTACCTGGTAGTGCAGGGCGATACTCAGAAGATGGTACATCTTTCTGAGATTGATGCGGTAATATTTGACACTACGGCAATGACCGTCACCGGGGTTATCCTGACCGAATTGGTCAAGTGGAAAATCGCCGTAGTGTTTTGTGATGAGCGTCATATTCCCTCTTGTTACTTATTGCCTCTTACGGCCAATTTCATTTCAACAAAACGAATATTTGCTCAAATGCAATGGGATGAGAAAAGAAAAGATTACCTTTGGGGGGTAATCGTGAAATACAAGATTGAAAAGCAGGCGTTCGTGTTGCAAAAGAAGCATTTGGAAGCCGAAAAACAGGTAAGTTCTTACGGAATGGCCGTCCAGGACGGAGATGTAACGAATAGGGAGGCTTTTGCCGCGAAAGTGTATTTTAATGCGCTCTTTGGAAAAGACTTTTCTCGCGATGGTGACAGTTCGTTGAACGCCATGTTAAACTACGGGTATTCCATTTTGGTTTCTTTGATCACCAAAGAGGTTGTGGCTGCTGGGTATCTTCCTCAAATAGGGATCCATCATTGCAGTGAATATAATCCATACAATCTTGTTTGTGATCTTATGGAGCCTTTTCGTCCTATTGTGGATGATGTGGTTTTTGAAAACAGAGCGCAGGGAAAACTTACTCTTCTTGTAAAAGAACAATTTTGGGGAATGTTGCAGATGCAGTTTGTATATGGAGGTGCGTTGAGATACTTATCAACGATTTTGCACCTGTATGTCCATGAATGTATGGCTTTTCTCGAGAATGGAGAAGTCAAGGAACTTTTGATGTACGAGAAGATATGAGCAGCCAGATTATGAGATTACTTGTGTTTTTTGATTTGCCGGTTCTTACAGCCAAGAATCGGCATGATTACTCCCAATTTAGGAAATTCTTGATCAAAGAAGGGTATTTGCAGATGCAAGAATCCGTCTATTCAAAAATTGTACTCAGTCAAACGACAGAGGAACTTGAAAGAGCAAAACTCGAAAAAAAGCTTCCTCCGAAAGGATTGGTACAGTTGCTTGTGGTGACAGAAAAACAATATGCTTCAATTCAATTTCTGGTTGGCAGCAAAGAGCATGATGAAATTGATTCTACCAGTAGGTTGGTTATCTTATGATTACAGCCAGTTTTCCCCAGCTTGAGAAATCTATTATCATTGATCCTATTACAACTATAGATTTTACGAACCCTTCAATGTTTGCTTCTTTCATTACTTGCTTGAATGCGAACCTGCTTGGGTTTGGTGAAGAAGATGAGATTCGTTTGTTTGATGAGCATGACAAGCAGATACCTCTTTCTGGGCTTTTGTTCGTATATGATGTATTGACGTTTGATTTCAACGCTCGCCCAATAACTACTGCTATTCAGAAAAACTTGCAAAAACGAGTAAGCGAAGAGGCAGAGTCATGGGAACCAATGAGATTGGAATTACAGAAATTAGATGATGCTATGAATAATTTTCTCCTTGATGATCCTCTTGAATTGGAAGTCGATGATGAATGGGACATCAATAGACTCTGCAAGGTGTATGGAGTGAAATTGAAGTGTGATCCTTTATTGTCATGCCTTGAGCGTGCGGAGAAGATAATTGAAGTTACCAATACTCTTCATTTGGCTCATTTGATTGTATTTAAGAATCTCTCCCGGATATTTTCGGAATTGGAAAGGAAGCAACTCTATTTATTCGCACTGAATGAAACTGTTCCATTGCTTGTTTTGGAGTCCGGAGAAATCAAATCGAATGAGTTGGAAACTGTCATCCAGATTGATGCCGATTATTATGAAAAAGAGTTGCCAAAAACCCCTCTAAAAAACGATAAATCTGAAAAACTTGACTTCATTGAGGTTTTAGAGTAAGGTAATTCTTGATTGATGTCGAACAAGGCTCAGGTGGAACGCATCAACAAGCGGGTTTTAGAGTAAGGTAATTCTTGATTGATGTCGAACTCATTTCTCAAGACCCTTGCAGTCGGTGTCGTTTTAGAGTAAGGTAATTCTTGATTGATGTCGAACCGAGCTTTGCACTCGCTATGAGCCTGTCGTGTTTTAGAGTAAGGTAATTCTTGATTGATGTCGAACAATCCTCACTATTGAGATATGTTCCGGCATGTTTTAGAGTAAGGTAATTCTTGATTGATGTCGAACTTGCCTTTATCTCTTCAATCTTTGCGGAGAGTTTTAGAGTAAGGTAATTCTTGATTGATGTCGAACAGACGATTTTCTGATGTGGAACGGTATTCTGTTTTAGAGTAAGGTAATTCTTGATTGATGTCGAACTCGATGGGGATGAATATGTTCGGCAGCCGGGTTTTAGAGTAAGGTAATTCTTGATTGATGTCGAACCGAGCTTCTTGACTCCCGTCACTCCAACGTGTTTTAGAGTAAGGTAATTCTTGATTGATGTCGAACGATAGAGAAAATCAAGGAGGAGTTGAAAAAGTTTTAGAGTAAGGTAATTCTTGATTGATGTCGAACCAGTTTCAATCGCGTGAAAAGCTACTCTCAGTTTTAGAGTAAGGTAATTCTTGATTGATGTCGAACTTATGCGATAAGTGATGGCGATGTTACATGCGTTTTAGAGTAAGGTAATTCTTGATTGATGTCGAACGGATAGTAATATTACTTTGCTATCACGCCAGTTTTAGAGTAAGGTAATTCTTGATTGATGTCGAACAGCGTAAATATTATTCAAGAGAGGGAGAAAGTTTTAGAGTAAGGTAATTCTTGATTGATGTCGAACTAAAATTTTACTACAGAGGAGAAAAGATTAGTTTTAGAGTAAGGTAATTCTTGATTGATGTCGAACTTTTGGTTTTCCGATCGGTGTGAAACCTGCGTTTTAGAGTAAGGTAATTCTTGATTGATGTCGAACTGTCCAACATCCATTGCTTGCCAATTCCCTGTTTTAGAGTAAGGTAATTCTTGATTGATGTCGAACTCCGCTCCGCCGTAAGAAGCGTCAATGTGAGTTTTAGAGTAAGGTAATTCTTGATTGATGTCGAACTATACCAGGAGCTTCAGAACATTCGTACCAGTTTTAGAGTAAGGTAATTCTTGATTGATGTCGAACTATCTCGTTGTAGTGGTTCTGTACATGTGTGTTTTAGAGTAAGGTAATTCTTGATTGATGTCGAACAATAATGGCGAGACACAACAAACAGATTACGTTTTAGAGTAAGGTAATTCTTGATTGATGTCGAACAGCAGACGAAGTGCATGTGTGCGGCAATGTGTTTTAGAGTAAGGTAATTCTTGATTGATGTCGAACTGAATACGACGTTTTAGCAGACTATGGCTAGTTTTAGAGTAAGGTAATTCTTGATTGATGTCGAACCGTTGCTTGCAATACCCGAAAACTTGGCGGGTTTTAGAGTAAGGTAATTCTTGATTGATGTCGAACCGAAAACAGTGTGCATGTGATGAATGACAAGTTTTAGAGTAAGGTAATTCTTGATTGATGTCGAACTCGGGAACGAATTGTATCAAGATTGTATCAGTTTTAGAGTAAGGTAATTCTTGATTGATGTCGAACTTGGGCTGTCCGTACTTGGCTATCTCGGCTGTTTTAGAGTAAGGTAATTCTTGATTGATGTCGAACCTCAAGTCTGACATCAGGAAAGCGTTATCGGTTTTAGAGTAAGGTAATTCTTGATTGATGTCGAACCAGGACTCCCTTGTGACCGTCTCCAAGTCTGTTTTAGAGTAAGGTAATTCTTGATTGATGTCGAACTGAGGCAGGAGCCGAGCCGAGCTTGTCGGTAACATGTTTTAGAGTAAGGTAATTCTTGATTGATGTCGAACAAAACACGCATATTCTTTCCTGCATAGTGAGTTTTAGAGTAAGGTAATTCTTGATTGATGTCGAACCGTTTTTTCGTCCACCGGTACAACATTAATGTTTTAGAGTAAGGTAATTCTTGATTGATGTCGAACTGCAAGGTGAACTGCCAGTCAATGTTAACTTCCTAAAAAAGTAAACCTCAAAGCTCAATGAACCTCAGGATTTCATCAAAAGACTTACCTTTTTTTGCCATTGCCTTAAGCAAAATATCTGCTTGAATTCTGTTTCTTTCTTCAAGCAAAGCCTTCAGTTCACTGCAGGCTGTTTCATATTCAAGTTTGGTACTTTGCACCTTCTGTTCTGCTTTTTGAATTTTCTCTTCTATGGGTATGTTTTTCTTAGGTCTTGCCATTAGATTGCCTCCTTTTCTCTGAGCTGTTTGCTGATTGCAATAGATAATTGCTTTACCATGTCTGCATCAAGTCCAAAGCATTTAAGGATATCTTTCTGTTTCTTTGTCACAGCATGATCAAGCCGGTAGATACCATCATAATCACGGCTCATCTCTATCTTCTCCAGCTCACGAATCGCAGCCGGCACAGTTGCATAGTTTGGTTTCGCCACCACATCCTTAAAAGTGTCTTTGATGTATGTGTACAAACGGCATCTTATGATAAGTGCCACAAACTCAATGAGTATCTTGGAGGTTGTGGATCTGTCTGAATACACTCTCATGGATTTGTTTCCAAGATAGGATTTGTCTCCTCTGAAGAGCTTTTCATTCTCATCACGGGATTTGTAGATTTCAAGAGCTTGCTTGGCTGTCATCTTTTCAGATGTGACTATGCAAAAGTACCCACAGGTATTGAGTTCTCTCTCAACAATATCCTGTCTTTCTTCGTACATGAGAAATGTACCGTCTTTGTCATAGGTGAGTTTAAAATAATGCAAAAAACTTTGCTGAAAGACATATCTGCTTCCCTTGAGCTTGTCCATGGCATCCATCATCTTGTTGAGTTTTGTTTCAAGAACCATACTCTCTGCAGCCCTGCGCTGGTTGGAATGATAAAGATGAATGTATCTGTCTTTTGTGTCATCAGCATAGAGTTTGCATTTCACTGTAGTTCCATAGGTTTCATATCTTCTTATGTAACATTCCCTTGATGATTCAAAGGAGTTCTTCTTCTCTTCTATGATACTGTTTACAAGCTTATTCATTCCCTTGACCATGAGGATGAAGTTGTAACCTTTGTTTTCCATCTCCATAATGTTGGCTTTGGAAAAGTATCCTCTGTCCAGAATAAATGTGGCACTTCTGTATCCATATGCTTGAGCCTTTGAAAGCATGAACTCCAATTGGCTGATGTCAACTATTGATCCGGGATACTGTTCATAAAACAGAGGAATGCTGTTGGTACTGTCGTAGGCAATTGAGTATCCGAACACCGGTAACCCCTGGTCATCTTTAGGATGCCCGTACTCTACAATCTCAAGGTCTCCTGCCTGACTGTTTTTGTTTGTGGAATCATAACTGATGTAAATCTTCTTCCTGTGATCCATATTCTCATTCCACTTTGCAAGAAACAGAGAAGAAGTACTTTCCGGCATTTGAGACAGAAGTGATGATATCTTGGAATCACTGAATATCTTCATACCCTGTGTGAACAGTGCATGATTGTAAGCATAGTCCGGATAATACTGTGCAGCATTGCCTTCTGTAATGATTGAGTATGCTGCAAAGTCCAAGAACAACAAGCCATCCTTTTCTCCGAGAATGGTGTTAATCATCTTGGGAATCTCAAAGGATTTGACTATCCTGTCAATGACAAGGTATGTTCCTATCTTGAGACAACAGCTTCTTGACACAGAAGAATACTCCTCAGGAAATTCATATTCTGGAAAGTGCTTTCTGAAGTTCTGATTTGGATACATAAGGTTACATTCCGTTGTAGACTGCTTGCCTATGCAGTGAATATTCCGGTGCGCCGGAGGCGCCTGTCCGGTATCCCGGGAAGCAAGAGTCCGGCAGAATGGGAAGCATAGGACCTCTCATGTGCGGCGGAGCCGCCAGCACAGTCACGAAGGGCTGTGCCAGCAATGATCTCCACCTTTGCAATTACTGAGCAAGCTTGGGATCCAGACCGTAGACTTCCCTCGCCTGTGTCCAGACATGTTCGCAATTTCATGTTGAATAAGTCATGAGAAGCCACATGCATTATGCAACCTCTTCCAATTTCAATCTCTGTTCAGTCAACGACTGGACACTCACATATGCTCTTTCCGATTGCCACTCCTCCTCATACTCGATGAGGTAGGTGGTGATCAATCGGATGTATGAATCCTTGTTTGGAAAGATACCCACAACCTTCGAACGTCTACGAATCTCTCGGTTCAATCGCTCCAGGGTGTTGGTGGAGGATATCTTGCGATGGTCGATCTGGTCGAACCGATAGAATTGCAAAGAATCCTCCAATCCCTCTTCCAGGCAACGGATTGCTTCAGGAAATTGTTTTTCATAGGATTCCATGAATGACTGGGCATAAGAGCGGGCTTGCTTTTCATCAGGTTGCAGCCAGATGTGCTTCAGCTGCTTGGCAAAGCTATCCTTATGACGATGTCCCACATATGCAAGAATATTGCGCATGAAATGAACTTTGCAGCGTTGCCATGATGTTCCTATGAACTCTTTCCTGATAGCTGCCTGTAGGCCCTTGTGAGCATCACTGATACACAACCAGACCCGTTTGACTCCACGGTCTTTCAGATTCTGGAACAAGATACGATACGTTTCTTCAGATTCGTTATGCATCGGTTCTACAGCGAGAATCTGGGCAGTACCATCAAGAGTGACCCCTTTTACTACAAGTACCGCCATACTCACTACATGGCCGTTCTCCCGGATCTTCTCGTATAAGGCGTCAATCCAAAGGATAGGATATTCCGCTTGGAGAGAACGATTCCTGAATTCCTCGACCATCGCATCCAGTTCCTTGTTCACTTCTGATACCTGTGATGCAGAAATCTGTTCGATACCCATGCTCTTGGCAAGCCGTTCGATTTTCCGTGTAGAGATGCCACTTACCCAAGCTTCCTGGATAATCTGCATCAGAGCCTGTTCGCTACGCTTCTTCGCTGTCACAAAGAAGGGTATATACCCACCTTTACGTAATTTCGGGATGGTCAGATACATCGTACCCATCCGGGTATCGAATCTTCGAACCCGAGTGCCACTGAGATGTGTGGTTCGTTCTGTACTGTGTTCGCCTTTTTGGGCTCCTACTTTGTTGGCCACCTCAATCTCCATGAACTTTTCGGTGATCCACTGCAACATGCTCAGCATCGGATCCTCTTCAGTGATAAACGACAGTAGCTTTTTCTCCAGCTCTTTGGTAACATTTGAGTCGGTCATGAGATGTTTTCCCTCCTAGTTTTGTTTGGTTACTTACTAGTATGGGTCTTCTCATGACCAATTTCAATCTACTGTCAAATTGCGAACTTAAGTATACGTGATCCTTCCCTCATGGAGATGTCTTCGTCCGGATTGATACTTTCGATCACAATCTTATAAGAGTCATATGATATCCGATCCATGATAGCATCGGACAGAGGGCTGTCCTTGCCTCCAAGTTTGTTGTACCAGCCTTCCTCTCTGAACTGGGAGCAGAAGATGGTGGATGAGTGCTTTCTCCGTTTATGGATGAGTTCCAGAAGATTCGGGGCGTCATCCTCGGAAAGCTTAAGGAGAAGCCATTCATCCAGGATCAGCAGTGTCGGGTTGATGTACTTCTTCAGTACATCAGTGAATCTGCCTGCGTCTTTGGCCGATTTGAGGTCGATGAGCAGATCCGGCATTCTGACGTACTTCACAGTGTAATAGTGTTTGCAGGCTTCCATTCCGAAGGCACAAGCCATGTAGGTCTTTCCACTGCCGGTCGCGCCGGTGATAAAGATGTTCCGGTACTCTGTGATGTACTCACAGGTCGCCAGCCGCTCAATGAGCGTTCTGTTCAGCTTGCGGTTGTGCCCATAATCGATATCGGCAATAGAAGCATCAGGCTGCTCAAACTCGGCATTCCGAATCAGCCTCTTCAGCCGGTTGTTCTTGCGTGCAGTGTATTCAGTATCGACGAGCATTCCGAAACGGTCCTCAAAGGGGACCTCCTTCATGGATGGGTCATCCTTCTGGACGCGGAATGCATCGGCCATAGGTGTCATATGCATCTCAATAAGCTTGTCAATCGTACTCTGGTTGGTCATGATCTGTTACCTCCATAATGTCTGGCGCCGCGTGTGATGCCATACTGTGCAGAATCATCCGCCGGTTCCTCAGCTGTTGGCTCAGAAATGCTTTTGTCAGTAGCCAGGATGTTCTTGATGCTCTTATAGCTGGGTGAATTTGAGTACTGTAGCGCCTTTGCACAGGCAGCTTCCAGCCTCTGCGGACTCTTTTTCTCCGCGAGCTTCAAAAGACCCATGCAGGCTCTGTAAGACTGTTGTTCCACCCTGCCGGAGGTAAGAAGGCCGTCTACGACCTTGTATGTATTGATTCCGATTGTTTCCGCCCATCTGCGGAAACGGTCGCCGTTCCATTCCAGATATTTCTGGTGATCCGGAGGCATATGTTCGAGGACGGTGGAATACTGCCCGGAACGTCCGTAAAGACGCTTGTGGGAAGCGATCCGCCGGTGGTCCTTGAAAACTTCAATAGTTGTATCTGTTATCCGCACATCGACCTTATCTTTGATATACTGGTAAGGCACAGAGTAGTACATCTTATCTACTGCGACGTGATAGTTGAACTGCACAGTGGCAGTGCGATGTTCAGCTAATTCAAAACGGGTAGCAGGTAACGCCGCCAGCAATGGCTTTTCTTCCTCAAGAAACAGGCTCAGCCGGCTGCCCTCTTTCTTTTCAAAGTTCGCCTCGTTGTATTTCTTGAGTTTCCTGCGAATTTCCTGATTCAGTTCTGTCAGAGAGAAGAACTGCTCATTGCGTAAAGCTGCTGTGATCCATGTGGACACAT